>JAGRMS010000207.1:2979-23526 GCA_020441135.1 Pseudooceanicola sp. | reverse complement strand
CATCTGCTGTTCGCCGCCGGAAAGGTAGCCGGCCTTGGCCTTGCGGCGGTCCTTGAGGCGGGGGAAGAGGTCGAACATCTGGGTGACGAGCGACGCGATTTCGCCGCGGTCGCGGTGCATGGTGGTGGCCGCGACCAGGTTTTCCTCGGGCGTGAGGTGGCCGAAGACCTGGCGGCCCTCCAGCACATGGACGATACCGCGACGGACGCGGCTGGGCGGGTCGAGCGGCAGGAGGTCGGCCCCGTCGAAAGTGATGGACCCGCGCGTGACCGCGCCGCGTTCGGGGGCGAGCAGGCCCGAGATCGACTTGAGGATCGTGCTTTTCCCGGCGCCGTTGGCGCCAAGCAGGGCGACCAGCCCGCCCTGGGGCACCTCGAGCGAGGCGCCTTTCACGGCGAGGGAGATCTGGTCGTAGACGACCTCGATGCTGTTGAGGCTGAGCAGGGCCATGCGCTGTTCCCGGGTGGGCCGCCGCCCCGGGGTGCGGGGCGGCGGCGGGGGTTACTTGCCGGTTGCCTTGAACTCGGCGGAGTATTTGTGGATCTGCTCCCACACGACGTCCTGGTTCGCCTGGTACCAGTCGGTGGCGGGTTCGAACTTTTCCCCGTTCCAGCGCGCGATCCGGCCCATGCCGCCGCCCTGGTGATCCTCGGGGGTCACGGTGGTCGGCGGGATCAGGCCCTCGGCGGTGAAGTCGGTGATCGAGGTGAGGCCGGCGTTCAGCCAGTCGCCCGTCACCGGGCCGTCGGGCGCGATCTCGGTCGCGCGGCGGACGCCTTCGAGCATCAGGGCGGCCATCATCACGCCGTAGTTGTAGTAGGAGGTGCCGACCTTGTCCTCGGGGCCGGCGCCCTGCCCCTTGCCGACGACCTCGGCCAGGATGTCCTGGATCACCTTGGGATCACGGCCCGAGGCGCAGGGTTCAACCTTCATCACGCCGACGGTCTGGTCGCGGCCCACCACGTCCATGTCGGATTCCGACAGCCAGACGGAGGAGGACACACGGCTCATGTCGAGGCCGTTGCGGACGGCTTCGGTCAGGGCGACGGTCTGGCCCACGGCGGCGCCCCAGAACACGGTCCAGTCGGGGCGGGCGCGACGGACCTGCGGCCAGATCGCGGACTGGTCGTTGCCCGGCGGCGTGTAGGGGAAGGCCTTGAAGGTGAAGCCCTCGCGGGCGGCGAGGTTTTCGAAGATCGGCAGGGGTTCCTTGCCGAAGGGCGTGTCGATGTGGACGAAGCAGATGGTCTTGCCCTGGAGCGAGCCGCCGTCCTGCTGCTTGAAGTAGTCGACCAGCAGACCGGCCTGGGTCCAGTAGTTGGGCGACATCGGCAGGACGTAGGGGAAGACCGTCCCGTCGGCGGCGTCGGAACGACCCGAGAAGGCGGTGATCATGTTGATCTTGTCCTCGAGCACGCGCGGGACGAGGGCGCGGGCGACGGGGGTGGACAGCGGGTCGATCAGGACGGCGCCCTGCGACTTGGCGCGCTCGTACGCCTCGATCGCGCGGGGCTGGTCGTTGGCGTGGTCGCTGACCTCGGCCACGATCTTGTAGCCGTTGATGCCGCCGCGGCCATTGACGAGCGAGATGTAGTCGCGCTGGCCCTGGCTGTATTCCGAGGTCACGAAGGTATAGATCTTCGTGAAGTCCTGCGGGAACGAGAACAGGACCTGCTTGTCCTGCGCCAGTGCCATGCGGACGGGGAATTGGGTGGCGAGCGCCGCCAGTGCCGTTCCGGCGACCAGTTTCCTGCGGGTCAGTTTCATGGGTCGGTTCCTCCCTTTACCATGTCGTTGTCGGGTTCATTGCCGGGAATGGCGGAATGGCCAGACCAGGAAGTAGTTGCGGATGTTGGAATAGATCTTGGCGAGGCCGAGGGGTTCGAGCAGCAGGAACCCCATGATCAGCCCGCCGTAGAGCATCAGCGGCAGGTGGGCGCGCAGGTCCATCGGCAGGGTGAGGCCGGTGGTGTCGGCCACCAGCGCGATGGTCTGGTTCAGCAGGATCGGGGCAAAGAGGATCAGCGAGACGCCGAAGAACACGCCAAGCACGCTGCCGAGGCCGCCGACGATGACCATGGCGACAAGCTGGATCGATAGGTCGAGGTGGAACTGGTCGGGCGAGATGGCGCGGTAGTAGCAGGTGGCGAGGACCGCCCCCATCAGGCCGCCGACGAAGGACGAGACCCAGAAGGCGAGCAGCTTGTAGCGGAACGGATCGACGCCGATGATCGAGGCGGCGTAGTCCTTTTCGCGGATCGCCACCAGCGCGCGCCCGAACGATGTCCGCCGCACGTTCAGCATGAACAGGGTGATCATCGCGCAGATGAAGAGGGCGACGTAATAGGGCGTGCGGTCGCCCTGGATCGGGAAGCCGAGGAACGAGACCGGGGGCACCTGGAGCGACGCCTGGCTGCCGCCGCTGATGGCGGGGAACTGGACGATGACGAAATCGACGATGTACTGCATCGCCAGCGTCGCCATCGCCAGGTACAGACCCTTGATTCGCAGCGCCGAGGCACCGAAGACGATGCCGATGGCCCCGGCGGCGAGACCGCCGCCGATCATCGCAAGCTCGAACGGAATGCCCGCGCGCATCATGTGGACGGCGGTATAGGCGCCAATGCCGATGACGGCTCCGTAACCGAGGTGGATCTGCCCTGCCCCGCCCATCAGCAGGTTGAGGCCCAGCGCGGCGGAGGACCAGATGATCAGCGGCAGCAGGTAGCTGACGATATACAGCCGGTCGAGGATGAAGGGGGCGGCGATCAGGAAGGCGAGGACGGCCAGCACGGTCAGCCGGTCGATCGGCAGCGGCCAGAGCTGGCGTTCCTGCTGGTATCGGGTGTGGCTGATGCCGGCGCGTCGGAAGAACATCAGACCCTCTCGATATGTTCGCGGCCGAACAGGCCGTGGGGGCGCAGGAGCAGGGTCAGCACGATGATGACCGAGGCCACCACGTCGCGGGTGCCGCCGCCGACGATGGGGTCGAGGATGCCGGTCGCCATGCTTTCGGCGAGGCCGACGAGGACGCCGGCGATCAGCACGCCGACCATCGAGTCGAGCCCGCCGAGGATGGCGATGGCAAGCGCCTTGATGAGCAGCAGCGACAGCGACCAGTCGACGCCCTGCGTGGCGCCCCAGAGCACGCCGGAGGTGGTGGCCATGGTGGCCGAGAGGCCCCAGGCGATGGCAATGGCGCGTTCGACGCGGATGCCGACGGACCAGCTGGCGGTCTGGTTGTCCGAGACCGCGCGCATGATGACGCCGAGGCGCGAGTTGAAGAACAGGATCGCCAGAACGATCAGCGCAAGCGAGACGCCGCCGCCGATCAGCAGGGCGCGGCTGAGGAGGAGGTCTCCGAGGAACAGCGGGGCGTTGGGGATGCCGAGATCGAGCCGTTTGACCGAGGCGCCGAAGAGGCCGGGAAGCAGGCCGCGCAGGAAGATTTCGAGCCCGATGGTCAGCATGATGACCATGATGACGGGCTGGCCGATCATGCGGCGCAGCGCGACCCGTTCGATCAGCGCGCCGACGAGGAACATGACCGCCATCGCCAGCGGGATCGCCAGCCACATCGACAGGCCAAGCCCGCCCGCCAGCATGACGACGACATAGGCCCCGGTCATCGCCAGCGCGCCCTGGGCGAGGTTGGCGATGCCCGAGGTCTTGTAGATCAGCACGATCCCGGCGGCGAGCAGGGCATACATCAGCCCGACGAAGACGCCGTTGATCGCGAGTTCTGCCAGCAGGATCACGTCCACGGCTGCACCTCTCTGACAGTGAGGTCACGGCGCAGGCTGCCTTTGCGTCCGTCCTCGTAGGTGATGGTGGCGTCGAAGGTGACGGCGGTGGAACCGTCGTAGAGCGCCTCGACCAGCGGGGCGTAGTTGGTTTCGATCACCTTGCGGCGCAGCTTGCGGGTGCGCGTCACCTCGCCGTCATCGGCGTCGAAATCCTTGTGCAGGTTGACGAAGCGGCGGATCTTCAGGTGGTCGGGCTGGAGGTCGTTGACGCGGGCGATCTCGCGTTCGACCAGATCCTGGACCTGCGGGAGCTGCGAGAGTTCGGCGTAGGAGGAGTAGGAGATCGACTTTTGCTCGGCCCAGTAGCCGACCGCCGTGTCGTCGATGCAGACGATGGCGGCGAGGTCGGCCCGGCCCGCGCCCAGCACGGCGACGTTGCGGATGTAGGCGCTGAACTTCAGCCGGTTCTCGATGAAGGTGGGGATGAAGCGCTCGCCAGCCGCGGTTTCCACCAGCTCGCTGACGCGGCCCAGGACGACGAGGTCGCCATCATCTTCGAGGTACCCCGCGTCGCCGGTGTGCAGCCAGCCGTCGGGGGTCAGCGCCTCGGCCGTTGCCTTGTCGTTGTCGGCGTAGCCTTCGAAAACGGATGCGGAGCGGATCATGATCTCGCCATTGTCGGCGATGTCGACCTCGACCCCCGGCATGGCGCGGCCGACGGTGTTGATCTGCACCGCGCCTTCGACCTGGGCGGCGGTGAGGGCGCAGGTTTCGGTCTGGCCGTAGAACTGCTTGAGGCGGATTCCCAGCGCGCGGAAGAAGAGGAAGGTATCCTCGCCCATCGCCTCGCCCCCGGTGAAGGCGCGTTCGGCGCGGGAGAGGCCGAGGTAATCCTTGAGCGGGGCGTAGACGAGGACGTTGCCGAGGGCGTGGAGGAGACGGTCTTTCAGCGAGACCGGCTCGCCGCGCAGGCGGCGGCGTTCGAGGTCGATGGCGCGGGGGATGAAGTAGTTGAACAGGCGGCGTTTCAGCGGCGTGCTGTCGGCGATGCCGACCTGGATGCGGGTCAGCATGGCGTCCCAGGCGCGCGGCGCGGCGAGGTAGAAGGTCGGTGCGACCTCGCGCAGGTCGTGCAGCGCGGTTTCCTGGCGTTCGGGGATGTTGATGGAGCCGCGCAGGAGCGTGCCGGCGCAGAGGGTGAAGACGAAATCGCCGACCCAGGCGTTGGGGAGGTAGGCGAAGAGCACGTCGCCCTGGCGGAAGTAGCCGCCCTTTTCGGCGTTGGCCATGCCGCCGACCACGTTGCGATGGCGGAGCGGGATGCCCTTGGGCAGGCCGGTGGTGCCGGAGGAATAGAGGATGACGGCGATGTCCTCGGGGCGGGCGCGGGCGATGAGCGCGGCGCGGAGGGCCTCGTCGGCGTTCAGGCGGGCGCGGCCCTTTTCGGCAACCTCGGACAGCGCGATCAGGCCGGGCTGGGTGTACTGGCTGAGGCCGCGGGGGTCGTCGTAGACGATGGTGGAGGGGCGGCCGATGCGTTCGCGCAGTTCCAGCAGCTTGTCGACCTGCTCCTGGTCCTCGGCCAGGGCCATGTCGGGCGTGCCGAAGCGCATGTAGGTGTCGAACTCGCCCGAGGGCACGTCGGGGAAGACCGGCACCGGGAAGGCGCGCAGGGCGTTGGCGGCGAGCATGGCGAAGTAGATGGCGGCGCGGTTGTCGCCGACGACGGTGAGGGCCTGGCCGGGGGACAGGCCGATCGCTTCGAACCCGGCGGCGATGGCGAGCACCTCGTCCAGCACCTGCGCCCAGGTCCATTCGCGCCAGATGCCGTATTCGCGTTCGCGGAAGGCGGTGGTGCGCCCGGATTCGGCGGCGTTGCGGGCGAGTGCCGCGACCAGCGTGGCGGGGATGCCGGTGTCGGTGACGGGCCAGCCCGAGGGATGCGACGGCGCGGTCATGCGGCGGACCCGGTGCGGCGGCGGGCGGCGCGTTCGCCGAGGTACGCCTTGACCACGGCGGGATCGGAGATGGCGGCGTTCGGTTCGCCCTCGGCAATCACCTCGCCGTAGGACAGCACAGTCACCCGGTCGCAGAGCGCCGTCACCACGTCCATGTGGTGTTCGATCAGGAGGATGGTGATCCCGCGTTCCTCGCGCGCGTCGAGGATGAAGCGGGCGATGTATTCCTTCTCTTCCTGGTTCATGCCCGCCATCGGTTCGTCGAGGATCAGCAGGCGGGGTTCGGCGACCAGGGCGCGGGCGAGTTCGACGCGCTTCTGCATCCCCATCGGGATCACGTCGACGGGTTCGTCGCGGATGTCCTGAAGCTGCATGAAGTCGATGATCTCTTCCACGGCGCGGCGGTGGGCGAGTTCCTCGCGCTGGGCCCAGACCCAGTAGAACAGGGTGGCAAGCGCACTGGGGCGCATGTGGGTGTGGCGGCCGACGAGGATGTTGTCGAGCACGCTCATGCCCCGGAACAGGGCGAGGTTCTGGAAGGTGCGGGCGACGCCCATCTTCGCGACGCGGTGCGGAGCGAGGCGGGTGACGCGGCGGCCGAAGATTTCGACCTGTCCGGCATCGGGCGGATAGAAGCCGGTCATCACGTTGACCAGCGTGGTCTTGCCGGACCCGTTGGGGCCGACGAGGCCGACGATTTCACCCTGCCCCACGGAAAGGTCGACGCCTTTCAGCGCCTTGAGGCCGCCGAAGGAGCGTTCGATGGCCGTGCAGTTCAGGATGCGGCCTTCGGGCATGTCAGCGGGGCGCCCGTGCGGGCGTGGCCTGGGTTTGCAAGAGATCCTCCCCCTCTCGGGACCGGCGGGCCGCTGGTCCTGTTGTTAATGAACATGCCTCATTTAATTGAGTCAAGGATAAACTGGTAGTCTGGTTTGCCGCGATGCGGCATCGGCCGGGGGGTTCGCCGGGGCGCGATGCGGGGAATTAGTGAGGCGTGTTCAGGTCAGCGGCGGGCGAGGTGCCATTCGAGCTGGGGCAGGCGGTCGGCGCCGAAGAAGCCCTGGTTGTCGATGACGAAGAAGGGGGAGCCGATGACGCCCGTGGCGATGGCCTGCGCGTTGGCGGATTCGAGCGCGGCGCGGGCGGTGGGGCCGTCGAGGGCCTCGGCCAACACGCCTTCCGGCAGGTCGGCGACGGCGGCGAGGGTTGCGCGGTCCGAGATGTCGTGACCTTCGGAGAGGTAGGCGTGGAACAGGCGGCGGGCGAGGGTTTTGGCGCGGCCGGTGTCGGTGGCGTCCAGGTGGTAGAAGGCCCGCGCCGCAAGGTGCGTGCTGATCGCGCCGAGTTTCGGCGGCGGGTTGTAGGGCATGTCGAAGAAGGCGGCGGAACGGGCCATGTCGGTCTGAAAGTAGGCGCGTCGGGCGGGGATCTCCAACGGCGGGGTGATGCCGTGCTGGCGCACCAGCACCCACATCAGGACGGGACGCCAGCGGGTGGTGTAGCCGTAGCGGGCGGCAAGGTCGTCGATCCGGGACGAGGCGAACCAGGCGTAGGGCGAGGCGAAGTCGAACCAGAAGTCGATCTCAGCCATTGGCCAGCTCCGCGGCCCGTGCGCCCGCGGCGCGGTATTCGGCGGCAAGGCGGCGGCAGAGGTCGGCCACCGGGGGCAGCTCCACGATGGCGCCGACCCCCTGCCCTGCCGCCCAGAGGTGTTTCCAGGGCTTCACGTCCTCATTCCGAATGGTGAGGTTCAGCGCCTCGGGGGGGCGTGTGTCGTCCGGGTCCAGCCCGGCCTCGACAAAGCTTTGCCGCAGGAAGTTGGCGGGGAGGCCGCTGACGGCGGCGGTGAGGATGATGTCGCGGGCGTGGGATTCCACCATCATCTGTTTCTGGCGGTCGGGCACGCCGCTTTCGCGGGTGGCGAGGAAGCGGCTGCCCATATAGGCGAGGTCCGCGCCCATCAGGCGGGCGGCCATGACCTGCGCGCCGGTCGAGAGCGCGCCGCCGAGGAGAAGCGTGCCGGAGAAGATCGCGCGAAGCTCTTGAAGGAAGGCGAAGGGGTTCAGGGTGCCGGCGTGGCCCCCTGCCCCGTGGCTGACGGCGATCAACCCGTCGACGCCGGCGTCGATCGCCTTTTCGGCGAAGGCCATCGAGACGACATCGTGGAAGACGGTGCCGCCGTAGTCGTGAACTGCGCGGATCAGGTCGCGGTTCAGGCCGAGCGAGGTCACGATCAGGGGCACGCGGTGCTTGACGGCCAGCGCGAGGTCGGCGTCGAGGCGCGTGTTCGACTTGTGAACGACAAGGTTGACGCCGAAGGGCGTGTGGCAATCGGCGGCGGCAAGGCGGCTGGCGATGGCGGCGAGCCAGTTGTCGAAGCCTTCGGCGGTGCGCTGGTTCAGGGCGGGGAAGGTGCCGACGACCCCGCTGGTGCAGCAGCCGACGACGAGGTCGGGGTTCGAGGTCAGGAACATCGGCGCGGCGACCACGGGGACGGACAGCAGGCCGGTCCAGGCGGCGGGAAGGGGCATCGGCGGGCTCCGCAGTTTAATGAGGGATGCTCATTAAAGTCGGAAGCTAGAGCAAGCGGATACGCCCTGTAAACAGCAAAGCGCCGTGAACAGGGTTCATCTGTCGTGGCTTAGCGCGGGCTGCGCTTGGCGAGGATGCGTTGCAGCGTGCGGCGGTGCATCGACAGGCGCCGGGCGGTTTCGCTGACGTTGCGGTCGCAGAGTTCGTAGACGCGCTGGATATGTTCCCAGCGGACACGATCCGCGCTCATCGGGTTTTCCGGCGGCGGCGGCAGGGCGTCGGTGCGCGACAAAAGGGCGTTGGTGATGTCGGTGGCGTCGGCGGGTTTCGACAGGTAGTCGGTCGCCCCGACCTTGACCGCGGCGACGGCGGTGGCGATGGCGCCGTAGCCGGTCAGCACCACGATGCGGCAGTCGGGACGCTTGTCGCGCAGCACCTCGACCACGTCGAGACCGTTGCCGTCCTCGAGCCGGAGGTCGACCACCGCATAGGCGGGGGGCCGCGCGGTGGCGACGGCGCGCCCGGCGGCGACGGAACCGGCCATCTCGATCTCGAACCCGCGCTTTTCCATCGCCTTGGCGAGGCGTTTCAGGAAGGGTTCGTCATCGTCCACGAGCAAAAGCGACTTGTCAGGCCCCAAGTCCGGCTGTGCGCCGTCCGCCATACCCTGCCTCCCATTGGCCCCATATGTCACAAGTATGAAGAGCGCCGCGGCAAAGGTCAAACGGCGTTGATCGCGCCGGGGCCGCGCCCTATCAAGGATGTCACGGGTCGCAAGGGGGACCGGATGCCGTTTTCGGGCGCGCAGGAGCGCAGCAACTGGATCCGCCTGCGGACGCTGATCCTGCTGCGCTGGGTGGCGATCGTCGGGCAGCTGGCGGCGATCAACGTGGCGCAGGCGGTCTACGGGCTGCGGCTGGAGGTGGGGCTTTGCTACCTGGCCGTGGGCGCCTCGGTCATCGGCAACCTGATCGCGGCCTTTGTCTTTCCGCCGAACAAGCGGCTGACCGAGTCGGAAAACCTGCTGATGGTGCTGTTCGACCTGATGCAGCTGTCGTTCCTGCTGTATCTGACCGGCGGGCTGCACAACCCTTTCGCGCTGCTGCTGCTGGCGCCTGTCACGATCTCGGCCAGCGTGCTGGGGCTGCGGTCGACCGTGCTGATCGGCGGGGCGGCGATCCTGATGGTGACGTTCCTGGCGGGCAATCACCTGCCGCTGATGCTGGAGGACGGGACGGTGCTGGAGCTGCCGCAGCTGTTCGTCTTCGGCAACTGGGTGGCGATCACCATCGCGGTGCTGTTCATGGGGGCCTATTCGCGGCGGGTGAGCGTGGAAATCCACTCGATGACCGATGCGCTGGCGGCGACGCAGATGGCGCTGGCGCGCGAGCAGAAGCTGACCGACCTGGGCGGCGTGGTGGCGGCGGCGGCGCATGAGCTGGGCACGCCGCTGGCGACCATCAAGCTGACCAGCGCGGAGTTGTATGAAGAGCTGGAGGACCGGCCCGACCTGCGCGAGGACGCGGCGCTGATCCGGCAGCAGGCGGACCGTTGCCGGGACATCCTGCGCGACATGGGGCGGGCGGGGAAGGACGACCTGCACCTGCGGCAGGCCCCCCTGAGCGCGGTGCTGAGCGAGGCGGCGGAGCCGCACCTGGGGCGGGGCAAGGCGATCCACTTCGACGAGCACGGCGAGGACGACCTGGAGGTGCCGTCGATCCTGCGCAAGCCGGAGGTGATCCATGGCTTGCGGAACCTGGTGCAGAACGCGGTGGACTTCGCGCGGGGGCAGGTCTGGATCGAATCGTCGTGGACGGAGGACCGGATCGCGGTGCGCATCATGGACGACGGACGCGGCTTTCCGCCACATCTGATCGGGCGCATCGGCGACCCCTTCGTCGGCGGGCGGCGCGGCGAGGGCGACCGGCGGGCGCGTCCCGAGTACGAGGGCATGGGCCTGGGGCTGTTCATTGCCAAGACCTTGCTGGAGCGCACGGGGGCGGAGCTGCATTTCGCCAACGGGCCGGACCGCGCGCAGCTGGCCGACGGCCCGCGCGTGGGGGCCATTGTCGAGGTGATCTGGCCGCGGAAACGCATCGACGCGCAGCACCGCGACAACGTGATCCCGCCGGGCCTTAACCAGCCCATCCGTATCTGAAGGGCTCTTAAGCGGGCATTAACCTTTTCACGGAAAATATACCTCCCGGATCGGCAAGGAGAGGAATGGTTAACGATGCTGGCACCGCAGATGCTGGAATGGCTGCTGCTGACGGGAATGAGCCTGGCGACCGCGCTGGCCGCGCTCGCATGGCTGCAACCCGCGCTGCTGTCGCGCCGTTCCAACCGGGTGGGCCTGCCCCGGGGAGAAGGCGCGGTCTGGCTGTATGACGGCAAAGACCTGCTGGACCAGTCGGACCGGGCGCGGCTGCTGTTCGACGGGCCGGCGGAGGAGCCGGACTGGGACGGGCTGAGCGCCTGGCTGCGGCGCCAGTTCCCGGGGTTCCCGCAGGAACAGACGGTGATCCGCAACATGGGACGGATCGAGATCGCGCCGCAGGACAGTACCGCGCCGGGGCGCGTGGTCTGCGAATGGCTGGACGGGGTGATCCGGGTACACCTGGCGGAGACCGGGACCGGAGAGGCGGAGGGCAACGGCCTGCTGGCAACGCAGCGGCGCGAACTGGACCACCTGCGCAGCGCGGTGGATCACGCGCCCTACCCGATCTGGCGGCTGTCCGAGAACGGCGAGGTCAACTGGAAGAACGCGGCCTATGTGCGGCTGGGCGAGAGCGGGGCGACGGCGGGCATGGGCGGCACGCTGTTTCCGTTGGCCTCGGGCGCCGGGCTGAAGCGCCGCCGGATGCCGGTGGCGAAGGGCAGCGGGCGCAAGCACTGGTTCGATGTCTCGGTGGTGGAGGATGAGCCGGGCGCGCTGTGCTACGCGGTGGATGTCGACGCGACGGTCGAGGCGGAGGACGCCCAGCGCCAGTTCGTGCAGACGCTGGCCAAGACCTTTGCGCAGCTGTCCATCGGGCTGGCGATCTTCGACCGCAACCGGCAGCTGGCGCTGTTCAACCCGGCGCTGGTGGACCTGACCTCGCTTTCGCCGGAGTTCCTCAGCGGGCGGCCGAACATGCTGTCGTTCTTCGACCGGCTGCGGGACCAGAACATGATGCCCGAACCGAAGAACTACAGCAGTTGGCGGCACCAGATGGCCGACCTGGTCGCGGCGGCGTCGGACGGGCGCTATCACGAAACCTGGTCGCTGCCCTCGGGGTCGGTCTATTCGGTCAGCGGGCGGCCGCACCCGGACGGGGCGATTGCCTTCCTGTTCGAGGACATCACCGCCGAGATCACGCTGACACGGCGGTTCCGGGCGGACCTGGAGATGGGGCAGGCGATCCTCGACCGGCTGGACCAGGCGATCGCGGTTTTCGCGGCCGATGGCAGCCTGACGGTGAGCAACGCGGAGTACCGCAATCTGTGGAACGTCGATCCCGACGAGAGCTTTGCGCCGGTCACGGTGGTGGACGCGACGCGGACCTGGGCGGGGCAGTGCAGGGCCTCGCCGCTCTGGGGCGAGATCCGGGATTTCGTGGCGATGCGCGAGAACCGGACGGACTGGACCTTTGAAGTGACGATGACCGGGGGCGCGGTGCTGTCGTGCCGGGCGACTCCGCTGCCGAAGGGGGCGACGATGGTGTCGTTCCAGATTGTCGCGGCCGCCGCGATGCCGATGCGGAACGGCCACGCCATGCCGGTCAGCGCCACGGGCTGAAACCGGCTTGCGGGGCGCCGGGGCTGCGGCCATTGTGCCGGAATGGGCGGCGTCCTTTCCTGTCTGTCATCCTCCGAGGCCGAGACCGCCAGCCTGGCGGTGCGGCTTGGCGCGGGGCTGCGCCCCGGCGACTGCGTGCTGCTGGACGGGCCGATCGGGGCGGGCAAGACGCATTTCTGCCGGGCGCTGATCCGGTCCCTGCTGGCGCGGGAGGAGGACATCCCCTCGCCCACCTTCACGCTGGTGCAGAGCTATGACGGGGTGTCCGGGCCGATCTGGCACGCGGACCTGTACCGGCTGGGGCATGTGGACGAGGTGATGGAGCTGGGGCTGGACGAGGCCTTTGGCACGGCGATCTGCCTGGTGGAATGGCCGGACCGGCTGGGCGGGCTGGCGCCGCGGGACGCGTTGCGGGTCGGGCTTGCACCGGAGGGCGGAACGGAGGACAGGAGGCGCGTGACCTTTACCTGGGATGACCCGAAATGGGACGCGCGACTGGATGGATTGAATGACTGACCGGAGCGATTTGGCCGATGCGTTCCTGGCGGGCACGGTCATGGCCGGGGCCGAGCGGGGGCCACTGGCCGGGGATGCGTCGAACCGGCGATACGAGCGGTTGCGGGACGGAGCGCGCACGGCGGTGCTGATGGACGCGCCGCCGGAGAAGGGCGAGGACGTGCGGCCTTTCCTGCGGATCGCGCGGCACCTGAAGGGACTGGGGCTGAGCGCGCCGGAGATCTACGCCGAGGACGTGGCGCATGGGTTCCTGCTGATCGAGGATCTGGGCGACGATCTTTACTCGCGGGTGCTGCGGCGGGAGCCTGCCCTGGAAGCGCCGCTGTATCGCGCCGCGACGGATGTATTGGTGGAGCTGGGGCGGGGGGCGGTTCCTTCGCTGGAGCCGTATGGGCCGGAGCGGATGACGACGCTCGCCTGTCTCGCGTTCTCGAAGTATCGCGACCCGGTGCGGGGGGCGGATGCCGCCTTGGAGGCGGAGTTCGCGGGGCGGTTCCGGGAGATACTGGAGGCGACGACCACCGGGGCGGTCGTGCTGGTGCAGCGGGATTATCACGCGGACAACCTGTTGTGGCTGCCGGAGCGCGCGGGCGCGGCGCGGGTCGGGCTGCTCGACTTCCAGGACGCGATGGCGGGGCATCCGGGTTATGACCTGGTGTCGCTGTTGCAGGACGTGCGGCGGGACGTGTCGGCAGAGGTCGAGGCGGAGATGCTGCGGCATTACATCACCGAGAGCGGCGTGGAGGATGCGGCGTTCCGCACCGCCTATGCGGTGCTGGGCGCCCAGCGCAACCTGCGGATTCTCGGGGTCTTCGGGCGGCTGGGGCTGGACTATGGCAAGCCGCAATACGTCGACATGATCCCCAAGGTCTGGGCCCATGTGATGCGCGACCTGGAGCATCCGGCGCTGGCCCCGGTGGCGGGGCTGTTGCGGGACGCCCTGCCGGCGCCGACGGCGGACGTGCTGGCGCGGCTGCGGAAATGACTTGGCCGGTGCTGATCTTCGCCGCCGGGTTCGGCACGCGCATGGGGGCGCTGACGCGGGACCGGCCGAAGCCGCTGATCGCGGTGGCGGGCCGGGCGCTGATCGACCACGCGCTGGAACTGGCGCGGGGGATCGGGGCCGATCCGGTGGTGGCGAATGCGCATTACAAGGCGGCGATGCTGGCGGCGCACCTTGGCCCGCTGGGCGTGCTGGTGTCGGAGGAGAGGGGCGAAATCCTCGACACCGGGGGCGGGTTGAAGGCGGCGATGCCGTTGCTCGGTTCCGACACCGTGGTGACGTTGAACTCGGACGCGGTCTGGGCGGGGGGCAATCCGCTTGCGCAACTGGTGGAGGCGTGGAATCCGGCGCGGATGGATGCGCTGTTGATCGCGGTGCCCCTGGCGCAGACGGTGGGTCGGAAAGGCGGGGGGGATTTCTCGGTGGACAGCGATGGCAGGCTCAGCCGGGGCGGCGACCTGGTCTATGGCGGGGCGCAGGTGATCGACGCGCGGCTGGCGGCGGCCTGGCCGGAGCGGGTGTTCTCGATGAACGCGCTCTGGGATCAAGCGGCGGCGCGGGGGCGGCTGTTCGGGTCGGTTTACGCCGGGCGCTGGTGCGACGTGGGGCATCCCGAGGGGATCGCGCTGGCGGAAGGGTTGCTGGCGGGTGTTTGAGGCAAGCGACACCCCGCGCGTCTACGCCCTGCCGCCGGGCGCGGATTTCCCGGCGGAACTGCTGAAAGGCATCGACGCGCGGCTGGCGGGACAGCCGCCCGAGGCGCTGGCGCGGGTGCATCTGATCGTCAACACGCAGCGGATGGCGCGGCGAATCCGGCTGTTGCAGGATGCCGGGCCGGCGCGGTTGCTGCCGCGGCTGTCGCTGGTGACGGGGCTGGCGCCGGTGGAGGGGTCTCCGCTACGGCGGCGGTTGCAATTGGCGCAACTGGTGATGCGGTTGCTGGAGCGGCAGCCGGACCTGGCGGCGCGGGCCTCGGTCTACGACCTGGCGGACAGCCTCGCCGCGCTGATGGACGAAATGGCGGATGAAGGCGTTGCGCCGGAGGTGCTGCGGTCCTTGGACGTGGCCGATATGTCGGGGCACTGGGGGCGGGCCTTGGCGTTCATCGGGATCGCCGAGGACTATCTGCACTCGGGCGAGGTCGATCCGGCGCGGCGGCAGCGGCGGGCGATCGAGCGGCTGGTGGCGCGCTGGGCGGTGCAGCCGCCGCCGGGGCCGGTGCTGCTGGCGGGGTCGACGGGATCGCGCGGGACGACGCTGATGCTGATGGAGGCGGTCGCGCGGCTGCCGCAGGGGGCGGTGATCCTGCCGGGGTTCGATTTCGACCAGCCGGCGCGGGTCTGGGACGACCTGCGGCAGAGCGCCGGGGCGGAGGATCATCCGCAGTATCGCTTTGCCCATCTGATGGATCGGCTAGGGCTCGGGCCGGATGGCGTGCAGCGGTGGACCGGGGCCGACGCGCCCTCGCCCGCGCGCAACCGTCTGGTCTCGCTGGCGCTGCGCCCCGCGCCGTTCACGGATGCCTGGCTGGCGGAGGGGCCGTCGTTGCCGGGTCTGACGGAGGCGACCGAAGGCATGACGCTGGTGGAAGCACCGGACCCGCGGACGGAGGCGCTGGCGATAGCGATGCGGTTGCGGCAGGCGGCGGAGGAGGGGCGGACGGCGGCGCTGATCACGCCCGACCGGATGCTGACGCGGCGGGTGGCGGCGGCGCTGGACCGCTGGGGGATCGTGCCGGACGACAGCGCGGGGATGCCCTTGCCGCTGTCGCCTCCGGGCCGGTTCCTGCGGCATGTGGCGGGGCTGTTTCTCGACCGTCTGAGCGCGGAGGCGCTGGTCACGTTGCTGAAGCATCCGCTGTGCCATTCGGGCGAGGGACGGGGCGAACACCTTCTGAACACGCGGAACCTCGAGCTGCACCTGCGGCGCCGGGGGCCTGCGTTTCCGGGTATTTCGGATATTTCAGGCTTTTCTGAAAAGTTGGAAAGCAAGCCGGTTGCCTGGATGGACTGGGTGGCGCGCGGGTTCTGCGGGCAGGAGGTTTCCGGCGAATTGCCGCTGGGCGAGTGGGTCTCGCGGTTGCGGTTGCTGGCCGAGATGCTGGCGGCGGGGAGCGTCTCGGACGGTTCGGGCGGGCTGTGGGAGCGGAACGCGGGGCAGGCGACGCTGGCGGTGCTGGAGGCGCTGGCGGAGGAGGCCGGGCATGGCGGCGCGATGGGCGCGCGGGCGTTCGCGGACCTGCTGGAGGCGGTGCTGCGGTCGGGCGAAGAGGTGCGGGACCGGGATGCGCCGCACCCCGGCATCCTGATCTGGGGCACGCTGGAGGCGCGGGTGCAGGGGGCCGGGCTGCTGATCCTCGGCGGGTTGAACGAGGGTGTCTGGCCCGAGGCGGCGCGGCCCGATCCCTGGCTGAACCGGGCGATGCGGAAGCAGGCGGGGTTGCTGCTGCCGGAACGGCGGATCGGGCTGTCGGCGCATGACTTCCAGCAGGCGATCGGCGCGCCCGAGGTCTGGCTGACACGGGCGGTGCGGTCGGACGATGCGGAGACGGTGCCGTCGCGCTGGTTGAACCGGCTGGTGAACCTGCTGGAGGGGCTGCCGGTCGCGAAGGACGCGCTGGCGGGGATGCGGGGGCGCGGGCAGGCATGGCTTGACCTGGCGGAGGCGGCAGAGATGACACCCCGGGTCGACGGGGCCAAGCGGCCGTCGCCGCGGCCCCCGGTCGAGGCGCGGCCCGGACGGCTGTCGATCACCGAGATCAAGACGCTGATCCGCGATCCGTTTGCGATCTATGCGCGGCATGTGTTGCGGCTGGACGTGCTGGACCCGCTGGCGATGGAGCCGGACGCGGCGCTGCGGGGGACGGTGGTCCACGAGGCGCTGGAGCATTTCGTACGGGAGTCGCTGGAGGATGCGTCGCTGCTGACGGCGGCGCGGCTGCTGGAGCGGTTCGGGATGGCGCTGGAGGACAACGTGCCCTGGCCTGCGGCGCGGCGGATGTGGCTGGCGCGGCTGGGCCGGCTGGCCGAGGGGTTCGTGGCGGCAGAGGGGCGGCGGCAACAGGTGGCGCGGCCGGAGCATCTGGAAGTGAAGATGGACGTGGTGCTGCCGCGCGTCGGCGTGCGGCTGGTGGGGCGGGCGGACCGGATCGACGTGGAGCCGGGCGGGGGCTTGCGGATCTACGACTACAAGACGGGCCGGGTGCCGACGGAAAAGGAGCAGCGGCATTTCGACAAGCAGCTGCTGATCGAGGCGGCCCTGGCAGAGCTTGGGATGATCGAGGGGATTGCCGCCGCGCCGGTGCTGGAGGCGTCGTTCCTCGGGATCGGGTCGGCGCTGAAGGAGCAGGCCGCGCCCTTGGGCGAGGCCAGCGCGGCGGAGGTGCTGGCGGGGCTGGTGCATCTGGTCGGGCTGTATCAGCGGCAGACGCAGGGGTTCACGGCGCGGCGGATGCCGTTCAAGGACACGGATTACGGGCGTTATGACCACCTTGCGCGCTTCGGCGAATGGGACGGCGGCGACGACGCGGAGCCGGAGGACGTGACATGAGGCGCGACGCGGCGACCGAGGCGCAGGTCAGGGCGGCGCGGCCCGATGCCTCGACCTGGTTGGCGGCGAACGCGGGGTCGGGCAAGACGCGCGTGCTGACCGACCGGGTGGCGCGGCTGCTGCTGGACGGGGTGGAACCGCAGAACATCCTCTGCCTGACCTATACCAAGGCGGCGGCGAGCGAGATGCAGAACCGGCTGTTCAAGCGGCTCGGGCAGTGGACGATGCTGCCGGATGGGAAACTGGCGGAGCAGCTGGAGATCCTGGGCGTCGAGGGCGCGTTGACGGCGGAGCGGATGCGCCATGCGCGGACGTTGTTCGCGCGGGCGATCGAGGCGCCGGGCGGGCTGAAGATCCAGACGATCCATTCGTTCTGCGCCTCGCTGCTGCGGCGGTTCCCGCTGGAGGCGGGGGTGAGCCCGCAGTTCGCCGAGATGGAGGACCGGGCGGCGCGGCTGCTGGTCGGGCAGATCGTCGAGGCGATGGCCGACGGGGCGGGGCGCGGCGTGCTGGACGGGATCGCGGCGCATGTCTCGGACGCGCGGCTGGACGAGCTGTTGCAGGCGGTGCTGGGGCAGCGGCAGGCGTTTGGGCGGTTCCGACCTGAAGACATTGCGTATGTGCTGGGACTACCGCCGGACCCAATCCATGAGCACGCTCTGAACATTGCTTTCGATGGTAGTGAAAGCGGACTTTGGGAAGACCTGTTGCCTACGCTCAAGTCGTTGTCTGCGAGCTACATCGACCTTGCAGACAGGCTGTCGCAGGTGAATGTGGCCACTCCAACAATGGTCGATCTTGCCGTTCTTAAAAGCGAGTTTCTGTATCAGTCGGATGACCGCAAGGGCGAATACAAGAAGGGTGATTCCAAGTCGCGGAATTTCCCGCAAGCCAATCATAAGAAAGCTGTTGATGCGGTAGCTCCGTTTGCTGATGAACTCCACGCCCTGATGGACCGAGTTCACGACGCATTGGTCTATGAGAACACGGTGGCCTGTTTTGAGAAGGCTTCGGCCCTGCACGCCTTTGCCGCGTATTTCCTGCCGGAATACGAGCGGCAGAAGCAGTTGCGGGGTTTGCTCGACTTCGACGACCTGATCCAGAAGGCGCGGTTGCTGCTGAACGATCCGCGGGTCGCGGCCTGGGTGTTGTTCAAGCTGGACGGGGGGATCGACCATATCCTGGTGGACGAGGCGCAGGATACGTCTCCCGACCAGTGGGACGTGGTGGAGAAGCTGGCGCAGGAGTTCACCACGGGCGAGGGTGCGCGGCCCGATGTGCGGCGGACGATCTTTGTCGTCGGGGACAAGAAGCAGTCCATCTATTCGTTCCAGGGGGCCGATCCGGGGGCGTTCGACCGGATGCGCGAAGAATTCAAGAGCCGCTTGAAGGCGACTTCCGACGAACTCATGGACCTGACGCTGGAATACTCGTTCCGCTCGGCGGCGACGATCCTGCGGCTGGTGGATACGGTCTTTGCCGGGAAGGCAGAGGCCGGTTTCCCCGAGGACGGGCGGCACCGGGCGTTTCATGGCGATCTGCCGGGGCGGGTGGACCTGTGGCCGGTGGTGCCGAAGGCGGCGGAGGAGGAGCGGCCCGACTGGACCGATCCGGTGGACCGGCGCGGCGCGCGGCATCACGAGGTGATCCTGGCGCGGGACATCGCGTGCAAGATCAAGGCGATGATCGGGCGGGAGACGATCCCGTCGAGCGACGAGCAGGGCATGTTCCGGCGTCCGGTGCGGGCGGGGGATTTCCTGATCCTGGTGCAGCGGCGGTCGACCCTGTTCGGCGAGATCATCCGGGCGTGCAAGACTCTGAAACTGCCGATTGCCGGGGCGGACCGGCTGAAGGTGGGGGCGGAGCTGGCGGTGAAAGACCTGGGGGCGCTGCTGCGGTTCCTGGCGACGCCGGAGGACGACCTGTCGCTGGCGGCGGCGTTGCGCTCGCCCTTGTTCGGGTGGAGCGAGCAGGACTTGTTCACGCTGGCGCATTACCGGGCCGAGGGTGCGTACCTGTGGACTGCCCTGCGCGGGAGCGGGCAGGTCGAAACGCTGGCGGTGCTGGACGACCTGCGCGGGCAGGCGGATTTCCTGCGGCCCTACGACCTGATCGAACGGGTGCTGACGCGGCATGGCGGACGGAAACGCCTGCTGGGGCGGCTGGGGGAGGAGGCGGAGGACGGGATCAATGCTCTGCTGTCGCAGGCGCTGGCCTACGAGGCGTCGGATATCCCGAGCCTGACGGGGTTCCTGACCTGGATGGAGACGGACGACCTGGAGATCAAGCGCCAGCTTGGGTCGGCCGGGGACATGATCCGGGTGATGACGGTGCATGGGGCGAAGGGCTTGGAGTCGCCCATCGTGATCCTGCCGGATTGCGCGGCGCGCAAGGTCGATCCGCGGGGCGAGATCGTCAGCGTCGAGGGCGTGCCGCTGTGGCGGGTGCCGATGGACGCGATGCCCCCGGCGATGGCGGCGGCGCGGGCGGACATGGTGGCGCGCGAGGCGGCGGAGCGGTTGCGGCTGCTCTATGTGGCTCTGACGCGGGCGGAGAAATGGCTGATCGTGGCGGCGGCGGGCGAGACTTCGGACGGCTGGTACGACCTTGTCGCAGGGGCGATGCGCGAGGCGGGGGCGGAAGCGGCCGGCGAGGCGCTGGTGATGGTGGACGAGTCCTGGTCCACTCTGCCGTTGCGGGAAGCAGAGCGGGTGGCGCGGGACGTGCCCGCGGTGCCGGAGGTGTTCAGCCGTGTGGCCGAGACGCCGGAGGCACCGCTGGAGGTGCTGAGCCCGTCGGACCTTGGCGGGGCGAAGGCGCTGCCGGGGGCGGATGGGGACGAGAGCGCGGTGGCGATGACGCGGGGGACGCGGATTCACCTGTTGCTGGAGCACCTGGGCGGGGTCGCGGACCGGGAGGCGCTGGCGCGCGAATTGCTGGGCGAGGCGACGGAGGAGGAGCGAGCCTTTGCGCTGGCCGAGGCGGCGGGTGTGCTGGATCATCCTGCGCTGGGGCACCTCTGGGGGGCAGAAGTGCTGGCGGAGGTGCCGGTGACGGCGATGCTGGGCAACCGGCGGATGCACGGGGTGATCGACCGGCTGGTGATCTCCGACGACGCGGTGCTGGCGGTGGACATCAAGACCAACGGGACGGTTCCGGCGGGGCCAGAGCAGGTGCCGGAGGGTATCCTGCGGCAGATGGGGGCCTATGCGGTGGCCCTGCGGCAGGTCTGGCCGGGGCGGCGGATCGAGACGGCGATCCTGTGGACCCGCAACGCGCGCCTGATGCCCCTGCCGCACGATCTTGTGACAGGGGCGCTGGGGCGCACCCAACATCTTGACCTGGGCGCAGGCGATACCTAGGTTGCCATCCCTGAGATATTTCCCGCTAGGAGACCGCCCATGTCGACCGTTGCCGTGACCGACGCCACCTTTGACGATGAAGTGAAGAATTCCGATATCCCCG
>JAGRMS010000207.1:0-2967 GCA_020441135.1 Pseudooceanicola sp. | reverse complement strand
GGCCGAATGGTGCGGCCCGTGCAAGCAGATCGGCCCGGCGCTGGAAGAGCTTGCCAAGGAATACGAAGGCAAGATCAAGGTCGCCAAGGTGGACGTGGACAGCAACCCGAACGCGGCCGCCGCGATGGGCGTGCGGGGCATCCCGGCGCTGTTCATCTTCAAGGACGGCCAGGTGGTGAGCAACCGTGCGGGCGCGGCCCCCAAGGCGGCGCTGCAGAACTGGATCGATTCGTCGATCTGATTCCGGTCCGGGATTTCGACAGGCGGCGCTCCCGATGGGGGCGCCGTTTGCGTTTGTCACTTCTTCAGCATCGCATACCAGACGACCACGGCGACCAGAACCGCCCCGCCGCCGCCCATGGTGCCGATCATCGCCATCAGGGGCACGGCGATGTGGCCCGCCATGATGCCCTTGGCGTTCATCCAGAAGCCGAGCGCCCCGATGGGCAGCAGGATCGCGGCGAGCAACCAGCAGATGCGGACCATCAGCCGGTGGCCGGTGGGGTCGGAAAGCTCTCCGCGTATCAGCAGGTCGCGGTAGTAGTTGTAAGCGGTCATCGCCTCTTCCCTTCGGGCCGGCGCGACGGGGATACGGAAGAAGCCGGGGTCGGTGGCGATGCCGCCCCCGCTTCTGCCGCGCGGCACGCGGGCGACGAATTCGATGGTTTCGGGGTTGCCTGAGAGCCAGGTCAGACCGGTCATCGCGCTCAGGCCGCGCACCTCGGTGCCGAGCGCCATGCCGTCGATCAGGATGCCGCTTTTGGCGCAGAGCACCTCGACCCCCTTGGCGGGGGTCTTGGTGCGGGGTTTGAACATGTGGATATAGGCCGGGTATTCGGCGGCGCGGGCGGCGTCCAGTTCGATGAACCTGGCCCAGAGGTCGGGGCTGACGGTCCAGGAGGCGACGCGCTGGTCGGGGCGGCGGGCGCGGCGGACGAAGCGGGACATCTTCCAGAGCAGGAAGGTGACAATCGCGAGGACGGCCAGAACGGCGGCGCCGATGCCGGTTACGATGGCGGGGATGCCGTCGGTCTCGTCCAGGTAGTCCATCCGCCCCGCCACCGCGACGACGGCGGCGGCGATGAGGGTCAGGGCGAGGAAAAGCCAGAGATACCTGTCGACGTGACGCATGGGAACGGCCCTCCGCTGCGCGACTGTGCCGAACGTCGCGTCGGCAGTCCACCGCGGAGTTGGCTTGCCGCCGCAGGGCCAAGCGACCATATAGGGGCGGCAAACGAAGGGTTGGACATGACGCAGGAATTCCCCGGCTGGCACGGCACGACGATCATCGGGGTCCGCAAGGGCGGGCAGGTGGTGATCGCGGGCGACGGGCAGGTTTCGCTGGGACAGACCGTCATCAAGGGCACCGCGCGCAAGGTGCGGCGGCTGTCGCCGGGCGGGTTCGACGTGGTGGCGGGCTTCGCGGGATCGACGGCGGACGCCTTTACGCTGCTGGAGCGGCTGGAGGCCAAGCTGGAGGCGACTCCGGGGCAGTTGGCGCGGGCGAGCGTGGAGCTGGCGAAGGACTGGCGGACGGACAAGTACCTGCAAAAGCTGGAAGCGATGCTGATCGTGACCGATGGCAAGGAACTGCTGGTCATCACCGGCGCGGGCGACGTGCTGGAGCCGGAGCATGACGTGACGGCGATCGGTTCGGGCGGGAATTACGCGCTGGCGGCGGCGCGGGCGCTGATGGACACGGAGCTTTCCGCCGAAGAGGTCGCCCGCAAGGCGATGGCGATCGCGGCGGATATCTGTGTCTACACAAACGGAAACCTGACGGTGGAAGCCATTGGCGGCTGACCATCAGGCGGTGATCGCAACCGACGACATCCGCGCGGCGGTGGCGAGCGGGTTGCTGAACGAACGGCAGGCGGCGTCGCTGACCGCGCTGGCGCACAGCCGCCGGGGCGCGCGCGAAGACCTCGATCCCGGCGACGAGCCGTTCGAGCTGTTCCGCGGCTTCAACGAGATCTTCATCATGGTGGGGCTGTGCATCCTCGCCTCGGGCTGGATCGGCGTGGCGGCCTGGAAGATCTACGGCGACATGATCACCTGGAAATCGACGCTGGCGACGGTCTGCCTGGTCTCGGCGGGGCTGATCTGGCTGTTGGCCGAGTATTTCATCCGGCGGCGGCGGATGGTCGGGCCGGCGATCCTGCTGACGATCTTCTTCGCGGGCAACGCGGTGTTCGGCTTCGTCCAGTGGAAGGCGCAGGTCTTCATGCTGGCGCAGGAGGACTATTCGAGCCTCATCCTGCCCGGCTTTCTGTCCGTCGCGGCGGTGGGCGTGTTCTGGCTGCGCTTCAAGGTGC
This sequence comes from Pseudooceanicola sp., assembly GCA_020441135.1. Classification (GTDB taxonomy): domain Bacteria; phylum Pseudomonadota; class Alphaproteobacteria; order Rhodobacterales; family Rhodobacteraceae; genus Seohaeicola_A. Next base: position 652 of record JAGRMS010000207.1, on the reverse strand, counting down.
CGTTCGCGATGGCGATCATGGCGCTGGGGCTGTTCGCCACGGCGCTGGTGATGGCGGCGACGCGGGCGGGTGTGCCGAAGTCGGTCGAGGATCTGTTCGTGCTGTCGGGGCAGGGCGTCTTTGCCTGGATCACGCTGGCGCTGGGCATCGCGACCTTTGCCGTGGCGATGATATTCGACGGCAGCGATCCGCACCGGGTGACGCGGCGGTCGGCGCAGGGGTTCTGGCTGCATCTGGTCGCCTCGCCCATGATCATCAACACCGTGGCGCTGTCCTTGCTGGCGCGGCAATCGGTGACGGCGCAGTGGCAGATCCTGGGGCTGATGGCGGTGTTTGCCGTGGTGGCGGTGGTGATCGACCGGCGGTCGTTCCTGCTGGCGGCCATCGGCTATGTCGTCGCGGTGATCCTGGCGCTGAACCCGCTGACCGAAGACGTCGCCTTTGCCGTATTGATCCTGGCGCTGGGCGTGTTCCTTGTCGTCCTGGGCGCCTTCTGGGCGCGCATCCGGGGCGCGTTGATCGCGGTGCTGCCGCTGGGGCGGCTGCGCCACTACCTTCCCCCCTCGCATTGAGGTGCTGAAATGACCGACCTGACCCCCCGTGAAATCGTGAGCGAGCTGGATCGCTACATCATCGGCCAGAAGGACGCCAA
>JAGRMS010000206.1:2170-2441 GCA_020441135.1 Pseudooceanicola sp. | reverse complement strand
GGCGTCGGCAGCGAATAGAGCTGGATCGCGTCGGGCTTGGTGGCCGGCCAGCGGCGGGTGATCGGGAAGTCGGAAAGCATCATCGGAAAAGCCTCGCGCGATTGTTGCCCTGACACAGCTAGTCATCGGCGACGTCATAGAAAAGCGGTAGAGGCCGATTAGAGTTGTGGTATTGGCTGTGCATATTCGCGCAAAGAAAAACTGCAAGGCGCGGTCAGACGGGGATCGACATGATCAAGGAATTTCGGGACTTCATCGCCAAGGGCAATGT
>JAGRMS010000206.1:0-2146 GCA_020441135.1 Pseudooceanicola sp. | reverse complement strand
TCATCGGCGCGGCCTTCACCGCCATCGTCTCTTCGCTCGTGGATGATCTGATCAACCCGATCATCTCGCTGTTCACCGGCGGCCTCGACTTCTCGGGCCTGAAGGTGGCGCTGGGCGACGGACCGGACGCGGCCACGTTCAACTACGGCAGCTTCATCAACGCCGTCATCAACTTCCTCATCATCGCCTTCGTGGTGTTCCTGCTGGTGAAGATGGTGAACCGGGTGAAGGACGCGGCGGTCGCCAAGGAAGAGCCCGTGCCTGGCGCGCCGGCCGGCCCGACCGAGCTGGAAGTGCTGCTGGAAATCCGCGACTCGCTGAAGAAGTAAGGCGCGGCGCGGCGGCGTTTGCGCCGCGACTGGCACTCTCACATCGCGCCGCCCCGCCGCGAGGCCGGGCGGCGCGGTTGTTTTGGGGCCGCGGCGCGGGCGCCCTCTCCATTCGAGCGCAGCGCCTGGCGGGGCCAGACGAAACGTAGGGCGGGGTTCACCCTGCCATCCACGCCCGAACCTCGCGCCCCCGCGGGGAAGACCCCGCCCTACTTCTTCAGCGCTAGCCGCGGCGACAGCACGTCGATCTCCAGCGCCTTGCCGACGGCGGCATAGGTGAGCTGCCCGGCATGGACGTTCAACCCGTCGAGCAGATGCGGGTCGTCCTCGCATGCCTGCCGCCAGCCCTTGTCGGCCAGCGCCAGCAGGAACGGCATCGTCGCGTTGCCCAGCGCGATGGTCGAGGTCCGCGCCACCGCGCCCGGCATGTTGGCGACGCAATAGTGCATCACCCCGTCGACCTCGTAGATCGGATCCTGATGCGTGGTCGGGCGCGAAGTCTCGAAACAGCCGCCCTGATCGATCGCCACATCCACCACCGCCGCGCCGGGCTTCATCGACGAAAGCTGCGCCCGTCTCACCAGCTTCGGCGCCGCCGCGCCGGGGATCAGCACCGCGCCGATCACCAGATCGGCCTGCACCAGCAGCTCGGCGGTCAGCCCGGCCGAGGCATAGCCGGTCTTGAACAGGCCCCCGAAGGTCTCGTCGAGATGGCGCAGCCGCGGCAGCGAGCGGTCCAGCACGGTGACATCCGCCCCCATCCCGGCGGCGATCCGCGCCGCATGGGTGCCGACGACGCCGCCGCCGATCACCAGAACCCGGCCCGGCGCCACCCCCGGCACCCCGCCCAGCAGCACGCCGCGTCCTCCATTGGCCTTCTGCAGCGTCCAGGCGCCGACCTGTGGCGCCAGCCGCCCGGCAACCTCGGACATCGGCGCCAACAGCGGCAGCCCGCCCTGCGCGTCGGTCACCGTCTCATAGGCGATGCAGGTCGCGCCCGAGGCCAGCAGGTCGTGGGTCTGCTCGGGGTCGGGGGCGAGATGCAGGTAGGTGAACAGCACCTGACCCTCGCGCAGCCGCTTGCGCTCGGCCGGTTGCGGCTCCTTCACCTTCACGATCAGCTCGGCCGTCGCCCAGACCTCCTCGGCGCTCGCCGCGATGCGAGCGCCGGCTGCCACATAGGCCTCGTCCGGGAAGCCCGAGCCCGCGCCGGCTCCGGTCTCGACCAGCACCTCATGGCCGTGCACGACGGCTTCATGCGCGGCATCGGGGGTGAGCCCGACGCGGAATTCCTGCGGTTTGACTTCTCTGGGGCATCCGAGTTTCATGGGTTCCTCCACGGTTGACGCCAGCCTAATCCGCGAGCCGGGAAAACTTCTCGAAAGACCGGTGACGCAGCGCCGTGTTTGTCGCAGCTTCTTGCGCAAAGGCGCCGCTTCGTCGAAGATTTCGCCATGATGACGCTGGACGAGACAGACCGCCGCATCCTCCGCGCGCTTCAGCGCGCCGGGCGGATGACCAATGCCGAACTCTCGGAGCGGGTGAACCTGTCGCCCTCGGCCTGCCACCGACGGGTGGCGCAGCTCGAAAAGGCCGGGGTGATCCGCGACTATGTCGCGCTGCTCGATCCGAAGCTGCTGGGCAAGCCGACGACGGTGTTCGTCGAGATCACCCTCTCGGGCCAGGCCGACGAGGTGCTCGACGCCTTCGAGCGCGAGGTGGCGAAGATCCCCGATGTGCTCGAATGCCACCTGATGGCGGGGACGGCGGATTATCTGCTGAAGGTGATCGCCGAGGACACCGAGGATTTCGCCCGC
>JAGRMS010000205.1 GCA_020441135.1 Pseudooceanicola sp. | reverse complement strand
GCGTCCATCCGGCCGATCAGCATGAAGAAGATCAGCAGGAAGAACACCACGTCGATCAGGGCGACGATGGTCTCGCCTTCGGCGGTGGGCTTGCGGCGGGCCAGCTTCATGGCCGCGCCTCGAGCCGGACGACGCGCAGCCGGACCGCCCCGGCGCGGGCGGCGGCGTCCATGACCGAGATCAGCGCCTGGGTCTTGGCCGCCCCCGAGGGGAGGACAAGCACCTGCAACAGCGGGTCGTCAGCCAGCTTCTGCGCCAGCAGCGCGGGCAGCGCATCCACCGGCACCGCGCCCCCCTGCACGACGGGGATGCCGTCCGCGCCAAGGCGGATCATCAGCGTCCCGCCGGTCTCAGTGGAGGTCGAGGCCGCGCCCTCCTGCTGTTTCACCGCCGGGATCATGTCGAGGTTGAGGTAGGTCGACGTGACCATGAAGAAGACGAGCATGATCAGCATGACGTCGATCATCGGCACCAGCGAGATCAGCTGGGCGGGGCGTTTCGGACGGGTGAGGGCCGGGGCGGCCATGTCAGAGGTTGGGGTTCTGGTCGGCCAGAAGCAGCTGGCCCACCGCGCTTTCGATGTTCTGCGCGGCGCGCTCGATGCGGGCTGACAGCAGGCTGGCCCCGACGGCGGCGGGGATCGCCACCAGCAGACCGGCGGCGGTGGTCAGCAACGCCTGCCAGATGCCGCCCGCCAGCGTCGAGGCATTCGCCGCGCCTTCGGCAAGCGCGAGTTCCTGGAAGGACTGGATCATCCCCAGCACGGTGCCGAGCAGGCCGAGCAGGGGCGAGATCATCGCGATGAGTTCCAGCAGGCGGATCAGGCCGTTCATCCGGGCCAGTTCCTCGTTGCCGCGCCGGGTCAGTTCGGTTTCGAGCGCCGCGCCCTTCAACCCGGCGGACAACGCCTTCATCGCGTAGGCGGTCACGCGGTCGGCGGGCGACGCGCCGCCCTCCTGCGCCTTCTGCGCGCCATGGCGGTCGCCGGATTTCCACTGTTCCAGCGCCGCCGCGCGCAAGCTGCGTCCGCCGCCGACGGGCCAGAGCTGGATCACCTTGACCACGATCACGGTCAGCGAAACAACCGAGAGGACCAGCAGCACCGCGATGATCGGGCCGCCGCTGACCAGCATGTCGAGCGTGCCGGTCATGGCTTACTTGACCAGTTGGGCAGGGGTCTTGCTGGCCAGCGTCAGGATCGGAAAGCAGTCCATCTCCTCGCCGTTCTGCGGTTTGCAGGAGGTCAGCTCGTGCAGCAGGATTTCCGAGATGTTGGCGCAGCTGGTTTCCGGGATCTCGAACAGCTTCAGCGTGGTGCGGGCAACCGGGAGGGGGGCCGCGTCGATCGACAGCAGGCGGTCGATCACGCCGTTCTTGTCGAGGATCGCCAGAGACATGGCGAAACCGTCGTAGCCGGTGCCGGTGGTGTTGCGGAACAGGAAGAAGGCGCGGCAGCCGCCGCCCTCGATCTCCTCGAACTTGTTCAGCTCGACGCTGAGGCCCTTGTCCTGGGCGTGAAGGCCGGGTGCCAGAGACAGGCTGGCCGCAAGGCTGGCGGCCAGGATCGTCGGGTAGCGCATCGTGTTCCTCCGTTGCGGCGCGGTCAGGAGGCCAGGGCGGCGCTGACCTTGCCGAGCGAGTCGAGCGCCGACCCGCGGATGTTGGTGGTGGCAAAGCCGCTGTCGTCGACAGCCATGAAGAAGGGGGTGTTCAGCACGCCCTGGTAGGTCTCGATGATCTTGCGGGCCTGGGACTTGAGCGCCTCGCGGGCGTCGCCGTCGGGTGTCTTGACCAGTTCTTCCAGCGTGTCTTCCAGATCGCTGTCGATGTCGTCGAGGAATTGCAGCAGCTTGCCCGACTTGGAGGGGACATCCTCCAGTCCCTCGACCGCGGCGGTCTGGGTGTCGATGGCGGCCTTGAGACCCGTCATCTCGTTCAGCAGGGCCTTGCGGGTATTGATCCAGGCGAGGCGCGACTGGACATAGGGCACCACGTTGTCGGGGATTGCCTCCTGTGCATCGCTGGCGGCGGTCGTCGTGGTGGCGGCGGCGGCCTCCTTGAGCAGCTGCGCCACCTTTCCGGCAGCGGCCAGCGCGCGGTCATAGGCGCCGTCGGCGGCCAGTTCGCGGGCATAGTTGAAGGCGCGGTTGATGCCGTCGAGGTCGCCCTTCTTCGCCTGCATCGCCTTTTCGACCAGCGGGTCGAGCTTGGCCTCGGCCGCGAACCACTTGGCGGCGTCGGGGGGCAGCGCGTCGGATGCGGCGTTCTGCTGGCTGGCGGTACCGGCGGTCTTGGCGACGGCGGCCTCGATCTTGCCGAGCATGGTGTCGGCGCCGCCGAGATCGCCGGACTTGATCAGCTGGGCGGCGTTGGTCAGGGCGGCGATCAGCTTTTCACGGGCGGGGCCCTGGATGCCGGCGATCTCCTGCTTCAGCGCATTGGCGCGGGCGATCAGCGCCTTGGTGTCGGGCTTGTCGTTGCCGTCGTTCGATGCCTGCTGTTCCTGCTCCTGCGGTTGTGCGGGGGCATTGCCCAGCTTGTCGACGGCGGCTTCCAGCACGCTGATGGTCTGGTCGGCCTTGGCGAGGTCGCCGCCCTTGATCTGGCCGACGGCGATGACCATGACCTTCTTCAGCTTGTCGCCGACGGCCGCGGGCGCGGCGACGATGGCGGGCTGGACCGCCTTGAGGCGCTGGGCAAGCTGGGCGGCGTCGAATTGTTCCTCTTCCTCTTCTTCCTCCTGCTCCTCGACCTGGTCGTCGGCCTGGTCCTGATCGTCGTCCTGGTCGTCGCCCTGGGCGAGGGCGTCCATTTCCGGATCGTCGGGCAGATCCTCGATATCGCTTTCGATCTCCTGGCCGTTCTCGTCGAGGATGACGACGTTCAGCGAGACCTTGTTGGCGCGCAGGAACATCTTGCACTGCTTGGCAAGCTGTCCGTAGTAGCGCCCACAGGTCAGTTCGGCCAGCTTGCCCTTGATCGCGATGGTGCCGAAGGCGAACTTGTTGCTTTCGCCCTCCTTCTTGGCTTCCTTGCCGAGGATCGCGGGGTTCTTCTTCTTGTGCAGCATCATCACCGACTGGTCCGGCTTCTTGCCGGGCACGAAGGCGAAGGACAGGGGCTTCTTCTTGGCCTTGCTGATCTGCTTCTTGAGATCGGCTCCGCTGAGGGCTTCGGTTGCCATCGTCACACAACTCCTGAAAACGCTTGCAAATCCATTACGCTGGAATTGACTTTGAGGAAACGATAAGGCTGACTTGTGGTCAAGCCATAGTTGTATTCGCGTGGCAGAAGTTGATCGCGGGGCGCGCCGATGGGTTGGGGCGGGCGCGCGCCGGAACAGGGCCATTGATAAGGGCCCGTCGAAGGGAGGCCGGATGGACCCGGAAGTCCTGCTGGAACCGATTAACGAGGAGTCTCCCAGTGGCGAGAACCTCGAATACGATCCTGTTTTTGTCGAGATGGAGCAGGCGGCCCAGCCTGGCGAGGAAACCCAGTTCGACGACCCCGAGGAGGGCGGCAAGGAGCCCGACTACGGCGAGGTCGCGGTCAAGGCGCTCGAGATCATGGGGCAAAGCCATGACCTGCGCGCGGCGATCTACATGGCGGATGCGGCGCTGAACACCGAGGGGCTGTCGGGTTTCGCCAATGCGACCGAGGTGATCCGGGGCTATCTCGAGAAATACTGGGCGACCTGCTTCCCCGAGCTGGATGCCGACGACGACGACGATCCGACCATGCGGATCAACGCGGTGCAGGGGCTCTGCGGGCAGCCGGGCGGCATGGCGGGGCCGTCGGCGGTCTACCGGTCGCTGCGGCGGGTGGCGCTGACGGACAGCCGGAGCTTTGGCGGCTTCTCGCTGCGCGACATCGAGATCGCCGAGGGGCAGGTGGCGGCGCCCGAGGGGATGGAGAACCCGCCGGACGCGGCCAAGGTCAGCGCGGCGTTCCGCGACACCGATCCCGATACGCTGAACACGCTGCTGGCGGATGCCAAGCGGGCGATGGACAACATGCGGGCGGTGTCGGCGGTGTTCGACGAGCAGACGCCGGGGCGGGGGCCGGACCTGGACCCGACCATCAAGCTCTTGCACACGATCAACCGCACCCTCTCGAAGTATGCGACCGGCGGGGCGGCACCCGAGCAAGAGGACGCGGACGACGCGCCCGGCATCGACGACGCGCCGCGCGGCGGGGCGGTTGCGGGCGGGGCCGCGGTGGGGGCGATCCGGTCGCCCGCCGACGTGGGCAACGCACTGGACCGGATCGTGGAGTATTACCACCGTTACGAACCCTCCAGCCCGATCCCGCTGCTGCTGCTGCGGGCCAAGCGGCTGGTCAGCGCGGACTTCATGACCATCATGCGCGACCTCGCGCCGGACGGCGTCGACAACGTCACGACCATCAGCGGCGCGAGCAACGACGAATAATTTCCGGCCTGTGATTTTGTTCACAGACCAACAGCGACTCACCACGGTATTCAAGGCACATCAAGGAGCACGACATGAGCGGAAGTTCACAGAAATTCATCGCCAGAAACCGGTCCCCCCGGGTCCAGATCGAATACGATGTGGAACTCTACGGCGCCGAGAAGAAGGTGCAGCTGCCCTTCGTCATGGGGGTGATGAGCGACCTGTCCGGCAAATCGGAGATCGAGCCGCCCGCCGTCGCGGACCGCAAGTTCCTGGAAATCGACGTCGACAACTTCGACGACCGGATGAAGTCGATGGCCCCGCGCGCCGCCTTCACCGTTCCCAACACGCTGACCGGCGAGGGCAACCTGGCGGTCGACATCACCTTCGAAAGCATGGACGACTTCTCGCCCGCCGCCATCGCCCGCAAGGTCGAGCCGCTGCGCGAGCTGCTCGAGGCCCGCACCCAGCTGTCGAACCTGATGACCTACATGGATGGCAAGACCGGAGCCGAGAACCTGATCGCCAAGATCATCCAGGATCCGAGCCTGCTGAAAACCCTGGCGGCGCAGCCTGCGCCCAAGGCCGAAGAATAAGGGAGGCGACGGATATGGCTGAAGAACAAGCACAAGTCGCCGCCGCAGCCGGCGCAACCGCATTCGGCTCCTCGGAGTTCGAGGCGCTGCTGAGCAAGGAATTCCGGCCGAAGTCGGACCAGGCCAAGTCGGCCGTGCAGAACGCGGTCAAGACGCTGGCGCAGCAGGCGCTCGCCAATACCGCGCTTATCTCGGACGACGCGCTGCGTTCGATCGAAAGCATCGTGGCCGAGATCGACAAGAAGCTGACCGAGCAGGTGAACCTGATCCTGCACCACGCCGACTTCCAGCAGCTGGAAAGCGCATGGCGCGGCCTGCACTACCTGGTGAACAACACCGAAACCG
>JAGRMS010000204.1 GCA_020441135.1 Pseudooceanicola sp. | reverse complement strand
GCGGCATCATCATCACGATGTCGGCCCCAAGGCTCTGCGCCTGTTTCGCGCGGGCGACGACGATCGGAGTGGCGAAATGGCTGATGGTGACGATCAGCGGCACCCGGCCCGCGATATGCTCGGCGGAGAGGCGCATCAGGCTCAGGCGTTCTTCATCCGAGATCAGGAACTGTTCCGAGAAATTGGCCAGGATGCAGATGCCGTCGACACCCTGGTCGATCATGCAGTCGAGCACGCGGCGCATTCCGTCCTCGTCCACCGCGCCGGTGTCGTGAAAGGGCGTTGGGGCCACCGGCCAGACGCCGGAATACTTGAGCGGTTCAGTCATGTGTCAGCCTTTCTTCATCGGGTGGCGGCAAGGATGGCCAACAGGACGACGCCCAGCATGGCGGCGGCCATGGCATAGTTGATCCGGCGCTGGGTGGTTTCGGGCAGGTTCAGCCGGTGCAGCGCGACCCCGGCCCAGAGCCAGCCGAAATGGATCGGGATCCAGATCGCGTTCAGGATCAGGAACTTGGTGATCGTCTCGGCAAGCAGGTTGCCGGGATGGATCGGAAAGCCGGAAAACAGCGCGGTATTGACCGCATAGGCCTTGGGGTTGATCGCCTGCAACGTGATGCCCGCCGTCAGCCCGGGGGCCGAGCGCGCCTCGATGAAGGCGAGTCTCGTCCCAGCGAAGGCGATCTTCGCGGCGAGGTAAAGCAGGTAGGCGACCGAGGCGACCATCAGCACGACCCGGATCGCCGGAACCCCCAGCACGGCGGCGGCAAGGCCCGAGATGACGGCGAGCGCCACAAGGTTGGTGCCGACGAACAGCCCCGCGAGGTAGGAAAACCCCGCGCGGAACCCGTAGGCCGCGCCGACGCCCGCAATCGACAGCACGCCGGGCCCCGGCGTCACGATCAACAGGAACACGGCCAGCGCGAAGGTCAGCACCCGGCGAACTCCAGTTGCACCTTCATCGCGCGCGCCCGGTCCGAGGCGGTCTCGAACGCTGCCTGGAAGTCGGCCAGCGCAAAGGAATGGGTCAGCAGCGGGCGCACGTCGATCAGGCCATCGGCCATGAAACGGACGGCATTGGGGAATTCCTCGTGAAAGCGGAACGACCCGCGCAGGTCCAGTTCCTTGGCCGTGATCATCATCATCGGCAGCCGCATGTCGCCGCCAAGGCCCAGCTGCACGACGATCCCGCGCGGGCGCATCGCGGGCAGGGCGCCGACCAGCGCCACCTCGGCGCCCGAGCATTCGATCAGCACGTCGACCTGACCCTTGCCCGCCGTGTAGGGCGCCAGCGCCTCGGGATCGGCGGCGGTGTTCAGCACCACGTCCGCCCCGGCCTCGCGGGCATAGCCCAGCGCGCGCTCCGCGATGTCCGTCGCGACGATCTCACCCGCCCCGGCCCGCCGCGCGGCGAGGATCGACAAGACGCCAATCGGCCCGCAGCCCGTCACCAGCACCCGCTTGCCCAGCAGCGGCCCCGCCCGGTTCACCCCGTGCAGGCAGACCGACAAGGGCTCCGCCATCGCCGCCTGCGCGGGGTCCAGCCCCTCGGCCCTGACGCACTGGCTCGCCTTCGCCACCAGCACGTCGCGGAACGCGCCCTGGACATGCGGGAAGGGCATGGCCGAGCCGTAAAAGGCCATGTTCAGGCAGTGGTTCGGCAGGCCCCGGTGGCAGTATTCGCACGCCCCGCAGGGCCGCGAGGGCGAAACGGCGACCAGGTCGCCCTCCTTCAAGTCCACGTCCGGCCCCACGGCGGTCACGAAACCCGACACCTCGTGCCCCAGGATCATCGGCTCGCGCACGCGCACCGTGCCGAAGCCGCCGTGGCTGTAGTAATGCAGGTCCGACCCGCAGATGCCGCCCCGCGCGATGGCGACCTTCACCTCGCCCGGGCCGGGGGCCGCGTCGGCACAATCGCCCAGCCGCAAGTCCTTCGCGCCATGCACATAAAGCGCCTTCATCGGCTGCCCTCCCCCAAGGCCCGCGCCACCCGACGCGCCCTTGCAATACCCTAGAAATGGTATACCATTTTTGCAAGCGGCTATGCCGGGGGAGGCTTCATGAACATCTTCGATCTGACCGGGCGCCGGGCGCTTGTCACCGGCTCGTCCATGGGGATCGGTTTTGCGCTGGCCGAGGGGCTGGCGCGCGCCGGGGCCGAGGTCGTGCTGAACGCCCGCGACGTCACGCGGCTGGCGTCGGCGGCGAACCGGCTGCGCGGCGCGGGCGTGCGGGTCTTCGAACTGCCGTTCGACGCAACCGACCACCTCGCCGTGCGCTCTGCCGTCGACGCTTTCGAGCGCGAGCATGGGGCCATCGACATCCTCGTCAATAACGCCGGGATGCAGCACCGCGCCCCGCTCGAGGAGTTTCCGCCCGAGGCTTTCGAACGCCTGCTCCAGACCAACATCGCCTCCGTCTTCCACGTCGGCCAGGCCGTCGCCCGCCACATGATCGAACGCGGCAAGGGCAAGATCATCAACATCGCCAGCGTCCAGACCGCGCTCGCCCGCCCCGGCATCGCCCCCTACACCGCGACCAAGGGCGCGGTGGCGAACCTGACCAAGGGCATGGCGACCGACTGGGCGCGCAAGGGGCTGAACTGCAACGCCATCGCGCCGGGCTATTTCGACACGCCCCTGAACGCGGCGCTGGTGGCGGACCCGGCCTTTACCGAATGGCTGGAGAAACGCACGCCCCAGGGGCGCTGGGGCCGCGTCGAGGAACTGGTCGGCGCCTGCGTCTTCCTCGCCTCGGACGCAGCGAGTTTCGTCAACGGGCACACGCTGTTCGTCGACGGCGGCATCACGGCAAGCCTTTAGGGAGGGCACATGGCGGACAAACCGGTCATCGGCTTCATCGGCCTTGGATACATGGGCCACGGGATGGCCAAGAACATCCTGCAGAACGGCTATACCCTTCACGTGCGGGGCAACCGCAACCGCGCGCCCGTCGACAGCCTTGTCGGCATGGGCGCCAAGGAGGCCGCCAGCGCCGCTGCGATGGCCGCGGACTGCGACATCATCCACCTGTGCCTGTCGAACTCGCCTCAGGTCGAGGCGGTGATCCGCGGGCCGGACGGCATCCTCGCCGGGGGCCGCCAGGGCCTGACGGTGATCGACGCGACCACCTCCGACCCGACCTCGACCACCGCGCTGGCGGCGGAACTGGCGGCGAAGGGCATCACGCTGGTCGACGCCCCGCTGGGCCGCACCCCGCGCGAGGCCGAGGCCGGGACGCTCGACACCATGGTCGGGGCCGACGTCGCCACCTTCGAACGCATCCGTCCGGTGATCGAATGCTGGGCCGGCAACATCAACCGCACGGGCGAGGTCGGCTCGGCCCACAAGATGAAGCTGGTGATGAACTTCATCTCGATGGGCTATGCCGCGCTGTATTCCGAGGCGCTGGTGATGGCGGTCAAGTCCGGCCTGACGCCGCAGACGGTGGAGAAAGTCATCGGCGGCTCGCGGCTGGCGAACGGCTTCTTCGATACCTTCATGAAGGGCGCGGTGGGCCGCGATCTCGAGATTCACAAGTTCACCGTCGCCAATGCCGCCAAAGACCTCCGCTACGCCGCTTCGATGGCGATGGCGGCGGGCATGGCGAACCCGCTGGGCGCGGCCTTCCGCAACACCTTCGCGCAGGTCGAGGCCTCGGGGAACGCCGGCGACTTCGTCCCGATGCTGGCCGATCACGTCGCCCGCTGGAACGGGTTGGACCTGGCGGCGGCGGTGGAAAAGGGGAAATGACCATGCTCAGCGCCGAGCAGAAACGGTTCTATGCCGAGAACGGCTATCTCAAGGTCGAAAACGCGGTGACGCCCGGGCAGCTGCAACGGCTGCGCGAGATCACCCATGGCCTGATCGACGCCTCGCGCGCCGTGACCGAAAGCAACGCCGCCTATGACCTCGACAAGGGCCACACGGCGGATGCGCCGCGCCTGACGCGGATCAAGCTGCCGCACAAGCAGGATCCGTTTTTCTGGGAGGTGCTGCGCAATTCGCCCATGACGCAAGTGCTGAACGACTTGCTGGGGCCGGACACGGTGCTGCTGACCAGCAAGCTCAACACCAAGGCGCCGGGCGGGGGCAGGGCGGTCGAGTGGCACCAGGACTGGGCCTTCTACCCGCATTCCAACGACGACCTGCTGGCTTTCGGGCTGATGCTGGAGGACGTGGACGAGGCCAACGGCCCGCTGATGGTGATCCCCGGCACCCACAAGGGACCGATCCTCAGCCACCACGCCAACGGCGTCTTTGCCGGGGCCATCGACCCCGACGACCCGTTGTTCGACAAGGACCGCATCGTCACCCTGACCGGCAAGGCGGGCGACATGACCGTGCATCACGTCCGCACCCTGCATGGCTCCGCCCCCAACACCAGCGACCGGGCGCGGCTGATCCTGTTCTACGAACTCGCCTCGGGCGACGCCTGGCCGCTGCTGGGGACGGGGGCCCATTACACCCGGCTGGACCAGCGGGCGTTCTGGGCCGACCTGACGGAGCGGATGGTCACGGGCAGTCCGTGCCTCACCCCGCGGGTCGAGCCGGTGCCGGTGCGCCTGCCGCTGCCGCCCGCCGCCGATACCAGCTCGATCTTCAAGACACAGGAAAGCGCCGGGGCCCGCAGCGCCTTCGTCTAGGACGCGGATCCCCTTTGCGGGTCCGCGTCTTGGCGCGGCAAAGATCGCCATCGCGGTTCCGATCGCGCCCGCCAACCGCGCCCGGCTCGCCCTGGCGCGACCTGCCGGAACGCTACGGTCCCTGCCCCACGGTCTGCAACCGGTTCAACCGCCGGGCCAAGGCCGGGGTCCGGGGCCAGCTGGTCGAAACCCCTGCGGAAAGGCCGCCCGACAGCAGGCCGTTCATCGACCCGTCCATCTGGCGCGCCCACCGGCGGACGGCGGCTCAAAACCCATGGCCCGCCCCCGTTGCAAGCGCCGATTGGGTGACGACTCAAGCAGCCTGCACGAACCTATCCGGCAAGTCGGGGCGACGGCCGCTGCCAAGATGGAGAGCCGCGCGTCCCGATCCTTGCAAAGGGGCCGGCCGCGAGGAGCCATCTTGCGCCGGAGGGTTTCGGAATTCCGATCGACTGTCAGGCCATCTCCCTTTCACCACGCGCGGATCGTCGCGCCCGGCGGAGTAGTCGCCGGACGCTTGTTTCTCATGCCGGCATCGTCACGGCCTGACAAGTCCGCCCGCGGCGCAGCCGCGCCCAGACGGTGCGGGCCATCTTCGCGGCCAGGACGACGACGGCGACGTTGGGATGGGCGCGCGCGAAGCGCGCGCCGCCACGATCCGGTCGCCGTGCTGCTCTTGGCCGACGAGGGCAGGGCGGATCGTGCGCCCCGGATCGGTTTCTTGCGAAGATGCCGGCTGCCACGCGTCGTGATCCCCGGGAGCGCCGGCCCGCCGCCGGTGGCGGCCTGGCGGGGCACCAGACCCGACCACGCGGCGCGGTGGCGTTCGGCGCGCCGATGCCGGGAAATCCCGCCAGCCGCCCGGCCCGGTCGTCCGTCCGGGCCATGGCCGCGAACTCGGCGTCAAAGGCGGCGATGCGGCGATCCAGTTCCTCCCAGCGGGTGCGCATGTCCCCGAGCAGGAATGCCATGCGCGGGCTCGGCGCATCCGCGCCGGACTCCGAAAGCGCGCCGAACCGGAGGCGCAGCCGGGCGTGACCCCGTGCCACGACTACCCCGCGCTCCTGCAGAAGGCTCGTGACCTCGTTGGTCAGCGAGATGCGCTCGCCGGCCAGGCGGTCGCGCACGTGGGGCAAGGTCTGAACGCCGCGCTGCGTCTCGCTCTCGAGTTCGACGAAGCGCATGGTGGGCCGGGTCGCCGCTTCGGCGGCCGCCTCGGCGTCGCGATCGCCGTTCTTCCGGGCCTTGTTCTTCCGGGCTTGACGCAGGGACGGACACCTTCCAGCGACATCAGCCGGACTTCGTGCCCCGGCGCCGCCGGCGACCGGCCCATGTGATGGGCGCCGCAGCACGACAACCAATCCATTCGCGTCGAGACCGACAACACCGCGGCTGTTCTTGCCCAGGTCGATGCCGAGGATCATCGTGCTCATGCCCCGTTCCTGCCTCCTTTGATCGCCGACATCCTGCACAGGCGTCGGCGGGAGGGGCAGGCCATCCATAAGGGGGGGCGCTGCCCCCGTCTCCCTGCGGTCGACTCCCCCGGAGATATTTGGAAAGAGAAGAAACAGGGGCGCGGCCCTGGCTTCTTTTCTTCAGAAATACTCCCGCCGGAGGCAATCGCGCGAAGCGCGATCCGGCACCCTGGCCAGCAGCGCGCCGCAGGAGCAGGCGTAGGGCGGGGCTCGCCCCGCCGCGCCCCGCGTCACCAGCGCATGATCGCCTTCCGGGCGTGCCGACGGCTCACGGCGGACCCGGCCGCATGCCCACCCAGCGTGACCGCAAGGTGCAACGATCCGTCGGAACGCGCGCTACCGGCAGCGCAACCGGGTCGAGCGGTTCCTCGACGAGCTCAGGCACTGACGGGGGATCGCGACCCGATACGAAACGCCAGCCCGCAACGCCCTCGCGGCCGCTCCCATCGCCTGCTCACGGCCATGGGTCAGCTATCGGGGTCAGGTCGTGTGAGTCCGCGACCTAGTCCGTGGTGGCCGCGCCGGGACCGGCCAGCAATGCCTCGATGGCGGGCGGTACCTTCAGGCCCTTCGCCACCTCGGCGTCCAGCGCCTCTTCCATCGCGCGCACCTCGCCCAGCCGGGCGATGATCGCGTCGATCCAGTCGAAGGGCACGACGACCACGCCGTCGCGGTCGGCCACGATCATGTCGCCGCTGTCGACCTGCTGGCCGCCGATCTGCACCGGAAAGCCGATCCGCCCCGGCCCCTTGGAAAATGGCGAGGAGGGAATCAGCCCGGTGCAGAAGGCGGGCAGGCCCACCGCCTCGATTCCCGCGAGGTCGCGCATCGGCCCGTCCGTCACCAGCCCCGCGCCGCCGGAATTCTTCAGCATCCCCATCAGCCGGTCGCCCGCCGCCGCGCAGCCCTGATGGCCCGCGAAGGCCGCGACCAGCACGTCGCCGTCCTGCACATGCGCCAGCGCCGCCAGCGTCGCGAGGATATCTGCCGGACCGTTGTCCGCCGTCAGCGCCGGTCCGGCCACCGCCGCCGGAACGCTGCCGCCAATCGGCGCGATGCGCGCGTCAAGCGCCCCGCCGCCGCCCAGCGCGTCGGCGACAAAGCCCGTCGGCACCCCCTGGAATGCGGCGATCTGCGCCGCGCTCGGGCGGCGGCGCGTGGCGCGGATGGTCAGGACTGGCGGCTCTTCGATCATTGGAATTTTCCCCCTCGAGAGGTCATCACGAAGATGCCCCTTGAATTTGGTATACCAAACGAGGAAGCTGTTTCAACCGTTCCCAACGCCCGTCCAGAGGAAAGCCAAGATGTCAGACACCCGTGCCAACAAGCGGTTCCGGTCGCAGGAATGGTTCGACAACCCCAACAACCCGGGGATGACCGCGCTCTACGTCGAGCGCTACCAGAACCAGGCCTATACGCGGGGCGAGCTGCAGGGCGAGAAGCCGATCATCGGCATCGCCAACACCGGGTCGGACATCGCCCCCTGCAACAAGATCCACGTCTTCCTGATGGACCGCATCAAGGCCGGCATCCGCGACGGCGGCGGCGTGCCGATGGAGTTCCCGGTCCACCCGATCCAGGAAACCGGCAAGCGCCCCACGGCGGCGCTCGACCGCAACCTGACCTACCTGAGCCTCGTCGAGGTGCTGCACGGTTATCCCATCGACGGCGTCGTGCTGACGACGGGCTGCGACAAGACCACCCCCGCCATGCTGATGGGCGCGGCGACGGTGGACATCCCGGCCATCGCCCTGAACGGCGGCCCGATGCTGGACGGCTGGTGGAAGGGCAAGCGCGCCGGGTCCGGCACCATCGTCTGGGAAAGCCGCCGCCTGCTGTCCGAAGGCAAGATCGACTACGAGGAATTCATGTCCCGTGTCTGCGCCTCGGCGCCCTCGCTCGGGCACTGCAACTCGATGGGCACGGCCAGCACGATGAACGCCATGGCCGAGGCGCTGGGCATGTCGCTGACCGGCAATTCCGCCATCCCCGCCCCCTTCCGCGAGCGGATGAACATGGCCTACGAGACCGGCAAGCGCATCGTGCAGATGGTCTACGAAGACCTGAAGCCCTCCGACATCCTGACCCGGCAAGCCTTTGAAAACGCGATCATCGTCAACGGCGCCATCGGCGGGTCGACCAACGCGCCGCCGCACCTGCAGGCCATCGCGCGCCATGCAGGCGTGGCGCTGAACGTCAAGGACTGGGAGACGGTCGGCTTCAAGGTGCCGCTCCTGCTGAACATGCAGCCGGCCGGCGAATACCTGGGCGAAAGCTTCTTCCGCGCCGGCGGCGTGCCCGCGATCATGGGCGAGCTGCGCAAGGCAGGCCGCATCCACGACGGCGCGATGACGGCGACGGGCAAGACCATGGGCGAGAACCTGGAAGGCTGGGAAAGCCAGGATCTCGACGTGATCCGCACCGTGGCGAAGCCCCTGCGCGAGAATGCGGGCTTCCTCGTGCTTTCCGGCAACCTCTTCGATTCCGCGCTGATGAAGACCTCGGTGATCTCCGCCGACTTCCGCAAGCGGTTCCTCTCGACCCCTGGCAAGGAGGGCGTCTACGAGGCGCGGGCGGTGGTCTTCGAGGGACCGGAGGACTACCACGACCGCATCAACGACCCCGCGCTCAAGATCGACGAGACGACGATCCTGTTCATCCGCGGCGTCGGCTGCGTCGGCTATCCCGGTTCCGCCGAGGTGGTGAACATGCAGCCGCCGGATGCCGTCATCAAGGCCGGGATCAACCACCTGCCAACCGTCGGCGACGGGCGGCAGTCGGGCACCTCGGAAAGCCCCTCGATCCTGAACGCCTCGCCCGAGTCGGTGGTGGGCGGCGGGCTGGCCTACCTGAAGACCGGCGACATGGTGCGCCTCGACCTCAATGCCAGCCGGATGGACGCGCTGGTGGACGAGGCCGAATGGCAGGCCCGCAAGGACGCCTGGACTCCGCCGGTGATCCGCAGCCAGACCCCCTGGCAGGAGATCTACCGCACCCACGTCGGCCAGCTGGCCGATGGCGGCTGCCTGGAACTGGCGACAGCCTATCACAAGGTGGGCCGCGACCTGCCGCGCGACAACCACTGAAGGAAGACCCATGAGCAAGACTATCATCATCACCGGCGGCGGCAGCGGCATCGGCCGCGCCTGCGCCGAGACCTTCCTCGCCGACGGCTGGCGCGTCGCGCTGCTTGGCCGCCGCGCCGATGCGTTGGAAGAGTCGGCAAAGGGCAACGCCAACGCGCTGATCCTGCCCTGCGACGTGACGGACGAGGCGCAGGTGGACGCGGCTTTCGATCGTGCGATGGCGGAATGGGGTCACCTCGACGCGGTGTTCAACAACGCCGGTGTCAGCATGGCCGGCAAGCCCATCGACGAGATGGCGGTGTCTGAGTGGCGCAAGGTCATCGACATCAACCTCAACGGCGCCTTCATCGTCGCCCGCGCGGCCTTTGCCCGGATGCGCAAGCAAAGCCCGCAGGGCGGGCGGATCATCAAC
>JAGRMS010000203.1:6031-8564 GCA_020441135.1 Pseudooceanicola sp. | reverse complement strand
GGCGAGACGCTGGCCGATGGCGAAATCGGCCAGATCGAGGTGCGCGGGCCAAACGTCTTTGCCGGCTATTGGAAGATGCCGGAGAAGACCGCCGAAGAGCTGCGCGCGGATGGCTTTTTCATCACCGGCGACCTCGGCCTGATCGACGACAAGGGCTATGTGAACATTGTCGGCCGCAACAAGGACCTGATCATCTCCGGCGGCTACAACATCTACCCGAAGGAGATCGAGCTGCTGCTCGACGAGCAGCCGGGCGTGCTTGAAAGCGCTGTCGTCGGCGTGCCGCATCCCGACTTCGGCGAAACCGTCGTCGGTGTGCTGGTCGCAGCACCAAATCAGACACCTGATTGCGCGGCCATCATGGAGACGGTCGGCAAATCGCTTGCCCGCTTCAAGCACCCGCGCAAGCTGGTCGTTGTCGACACCCTGCCCCGCAACACCATGGGCAAGGTGCAGAAGAAGGCGCTGAGAGAGGAGTATGGCGGGTTGTTCGGGGGGTGAGCGGACAACGACTTTTCGAAGCCTCTTATTGAGATGTCCACAATAAGCATACTTGACCGAATTTTTTCGATGCGCTTAGTGTCCAGCATCACTGATGAGGTGTACATATTAAGAACCGCTCGGAGGCTTTCATGAGGAAGTTGGAGCCATCCAGAGATCAATTTCGGTTGTTGCAAAGAATGGGATGTATTGAATTCCAAGACTGCTGCGGCAGCTATGAGCTGAGTTATGGAAGATTCGAGTTAGGTGTTGAATGAGACAGATGATTTTATCCGTGCTCTTTGTGCCGTCCTTTTGGATGATTTTGGGGGGCGTTTCAATGGCGGACATTCGTGTGATTGTGATTGATGAACATAGGCTACCCTATGATTTAGGCCCTTCTAAGTACAGCAATAGTCCCTCAAATTACGACAATAGTCCATCAAATTATGAAAACTCAGAAAGCAACTACGGCAATAGTCCCTCCAACTATGCTAACAGTTCCTCCAACTACAAGAATAGCATCAACGGCGACCGCAGAGTTGTATCTGAGGACAACACGTTTTTAGGGTATTATGTGTTTGGTCCTGATGGGATCATCAACTTCTATAGCGCAGGTGGTAATCGTATCGGGTATATTCCAGGCGGGGGGCACACCCAGAGTATCTTCAGCGAAAATGGTTGGTGTGGCACTATGGGAGAGCGGCGTAGGCAGCCGATCCTTGGGCTAACACAATCTTGTTATTATAGGTTTTTGCTGGACAACTAGATTCTGACGTTAGACTAGATGCACCACCTCAGAATATCGCAAAAATTAACGCTCTAAACATCTCAAAAGACCGAATATCTGTGCCAGTGCAGGGAAGATCGCAAAAGTTTGTTCGTCTGGCATTGGGGTCGGCGCCCCTTTCCCAATTTCTGAATGCCCAAAACGCCACCCTTTCTGTTTGCGCTGCTGGCGAGGCTGAACATCTTTTTTTGGTGCCTGCGCACGAATGTAGGCCTCACCCCAGCCAAGCCAGCGCAACCGACAGCGTCACAAACGCCCCGCTCGTCGCGAACAGCAGCGCCAGCGAGGCGGCACCCTCCAGCCCGCGCTCCTGCGCCAGCACGGTGTAGATGCCCATCATCGGCATCGCCGCCGAAAGCACCGCCGCCCGCGCCATGTCCGCGCCCAGCCAGCCGGGCGCGAGCAGTCCCAGCGCCGCGATCACCAGCACAGCCACCAGCGGATGCAGCATCAGCTTGGCCGCAGCGATCTGGACTGCCATCACGCGATTGCCGTGCATCGGCAGCCCCACCAGCGAGCCGCCGATCACGATCAGCGCCAGCGCGGCCGAGGCATTGGCGACCATCGACAAGAACCGATCCACCGGCCCCGGCAGCGCTAGCCCCAGCGCCGAGAACACAAGGCCCGCGAAAATCGCGATCATCATCGGGCGTTTCATCAGGTCGAGCAGGATGCGCCCGATCAGCGCGCCGATACGCACCTCGTCCCTCGGGCGCGTCAGGTCGAGAAGGATCAGGCAGAGTGGGATCACCACCACGTTCTCGACCAGCATGTTCAGCGCCAGCACCAGCCCGGCGAGGTCGGGCAGGACCAGCAGCATCAGCGGATAGCCGACGAACCCCGAGTTCGGGCAGACCGCCCCCATCACCGCCACCGCACGGCGGGCCTTGTCGGGCGCAGTCAGGGTGAACCAGCCGAAGGCTAGCGCCATCGTGACCAGCGCGCTGGCGAGAATGGCGAGCAGGTAGCCCGGCACCGCGATCTCGGCCAGGGGCCGCGCTGCGATGGCGCGGAACAGCAGCGCGGGCATGGCGATATTGACGACGTAGAAGCCCAGCACCTTCATGTCGGCGCGGGCGAACCAGCCCCGCGCGACCGTAACGTAGCCGAGCGCCAGTGCCGCATAGATCGGGAAGGTGATGCCGAGGATCGCGGCCAACTACCCGATCCGGCCCCGGTTGCCGCCGACCTGCCCGCGATGCAGCAGCAGGTGGTCGAGGATCACGCAGGCCATCATTGCCTCGCCCACCGGCACCGCGCGGA
>JAGRMS010000203.1:0-5949 GCA_020441135.1 Pseudooceanicola sp. | reverse complement strand
GATGACGTCGGTTTGACGGCGAAGCGGACGACGATGTCCTGCCCGGTCGAGATGCCGCCGAGGATGCCGCCCGCGTGGTTACTGGAGTAGACCGGCCTGCCGTCGTTGCCCATGAAGATCTCGTCGGCATTCTCCTCGCCCGTCAGCATCGCCGCCGCCATGCCCTCGCCGATCTCGACGCCTTTCACGGCGTTGATGCTCATCATCGCCGCCGCCAGATCGGTGTCGAGTTTGCCGTAGACCGGCGCGCCCAGCCCGGCGGGCACGCCCTTGGCTACCACCTCGACCACCGCGCCGACCGAATTGCCGGACTTGCGCAGGCTGTCGAGATACTCCGCCCAGACCGTCGCCATCTCGGCATCCGGCCCCCAGAACGGGTTGTCGACGATTCCCGACATATCGAAGCGCGACCGGTCGATCTCGTGCTCGCCGATGCGGGTCAGATAGCCGGTGATCTCCACCTCGGGTGCCAGCGCGTTCAGCGCCGCACGCGCCAGCCCGCCCGCCGCCACGCGGCTGGCCGTCTCGCGCGCCGAGGACCGCCCGCCGCCGCGATAATCGCGGATGCCGTATTTCTGCCAGTAGGTGATGTCGGCATGGCCGGGCCGGAACTTTTCGGCGATCTCGGAATAGTCCTTGGAACGCTGGTCGGTGTTTTCGATCAGCAATTGCACGGGCATCCCCGTGGTCTGCCCCTCGAACACGCCCGAAAGAATCTTCACAGCATCATCCTCGCGCCGCTGCGTCGTGTATCGGGACTGCCCCGGCTTTCGCTTGTCGAGCCATTGCTGCAGGAACGCCTCGTCCACCGGCACGCCTGGCGGGCAGCCGTCCACCACCGCGCCGATGGCGGGGCCATGGCTTTCGCCCCAGGTGGTGACGCGGAACAGGTGGCCGAAGCTGTTGGTGGACATGGGGCGGGCTCCTTTGCCCCTTGCCTTAATGGCCTGCCATGACCCGCTCAAGGGGATTTGCCTTGCAACGCCCCCGGACGGGGCCTAGGTATCGCTTTACCTCGGGGTGCCTACAAAGGCTGAGATGCGCAAGCAGACCCGTCGAACCTGAACCAGTTAGCACTGGCGGAGGGAAGGTCGGACATCATTCCACCCTTGCCCAATGCCGCAACAAGGATGGATGGACATGAAACATCTGACATTTGCTGCGGGAGTTCTCTGTGCCACGGGCGCGCTTGCCCAGACACCGGAGCTTACCGTCTATACCTACGACAGCTTCGTCACCGAATGGGGGCCGGGGCCGCAGATCGAGACGGCCTTCGAGGCGACCTGCGGCTGCGACCTGAAATTCGTCACCGCCGGGGATGGCGCGGCGCTGATGGCGCGCATCCGGCTGGAGGGCGAGCGGACCGAGGCGGACGTGGTGCTGGGCCTCGACACTAACCTGACCGCCGCCGCCCGCGCGACGGGCCTGTTCGCTCCCAGCGGAGTGGAGGCGGAATACGACCTGCCGGTCGACTGGGCCGACGACACCTTCGTGCCCTATGATTGGGGCTATTTCGCCTTTGTTCACAAGACCGACCTGAAGGCGGTGCCGCAGGACTTCCTGGAACTGGGGCGATCGGATCTAAAGATCATCATTCAGGATCCCCGATCCTCGACGCCCGGCCTAGGTCTGCTGCTCTGGGTCAAGGCGGCTTATGGCGATCAGGCGGCGCAGGTCTGGGCCGATCTTTCCGACAACATCGTCACCGTGTCCAAGGGCTGGTCTGAAGCCTACGGCCTGTTCCTGGAAGGCGAGGCGGACATGGTGCTGTCCTACACGACCTCGCCTGCCTACCACATCATTGCGGAAAGCGATCTGACCAAGGAGGCGGCGGCCTTCGACGAGGGGCATTACATGCAGATCGAGGTGGCGGCGCGGCTGGCGGCGAGCGACCAGCCGGAGCTGGCGCAGCGGTTCCTTCAGTTCATCACAACGGATGCCTTCCAATCGGTCATTCCGACGACCAACTGGATGTATCCCGCCGTCACGCCGGAGGCTGGCCTGCCCGAGGGGTTCAACGACCTGGTGGAGCCCTACAAGTCGCTGCTGATCCCCGAGGCCGAGGCAGAGACGGCGCGCGACGCTGCACTGGTTGAATGGCTGTCCGCGCTGAGCCGGTAGCGCTCTGGCCCGGGCTTGTCGCGGCGGTTTTGGTCGCCGCGACGATGCTGGCCGCGCTGACGGCGGTTGCCCTCCGGGCCGAGACGCAGTTGGGCCTTGCACCGCAGGACTGGTCGGCGATCCGGTTCACTGTGGTGCAGGCGGCGCTTTCCGCACTGTTCAGCGTCGCCTTGGCGATCCCCGTTGCAAGGGCGCTGGCGCGACGGAGCTTTGCGGGGCGCGGAGTGCTCATCACCCTGCTGGGCGCGCCGTTCATCCTGCCGGTGATCGTCGCGGTTCTGGGGTTGCTGGCCGTGTTCGGGCGCGGGGGCTGGCTGAATGCCGCGCTTGGGGTATTCGGCCTGCCGCCGCTCGGCATCTACGGGTTGCATGGGGTCGTGCTGGCGCATGTCTTCTTCAACCTGCCGCTGGCCACCCGGCTGATCCTGCAGGGCTGGCAGGAGATCCCCGCCGAACGGTTTCGCCTTGCCGCGCAACTCGCCGCGTCGTCGCGCGACGTGCATCGTCTGCTGGAACGCCCGATGCTGCTGCGCACCGCCCCCGGCGTGCTGGCGCTGGTCTTTGCCATCTGCCTGACCAGCTTCGCCGTCGCGCTGACGCTGGGTGGAGGCCCAAAGGCCACCACCATCGAGCTCGCCATCTACCAGGCGTTCCGGTTCGACTTCGACCTTGGCCGCGCGACGCTGTTGTCGCTGGTGCAGATCGCCTTGACGCTGGGTGCGGCCACGCTGGCACTGGGCGTTTCGGGGCAGGCGGGGTTCGGCGCGGGTCTCGGGCGCGTCGTGCAGCGGTGGGATGCGCAAGGAGCTGTGCGCAAGGCGCTGGACGCCGCATTGATCCTGCTCGCTGCGCTGTTCCTTCTGACGCCGCTCGCGGCCATTACTGCCAGTGGGCTGCAAGGTTTGGCGCACCTGCCGTCCAGTGTCTCCAAAGCCTGTTTCGTCTCCGCTGTTGTCGCCTGCCTCAGCACGCTTGTCCTGCTCGCTCTCGCCCTGCCGATCGCCTTCGCCGCGGCCAAGGTTCCGTTGGTCGAGCATGTCGGCCTTCTCGGCCTCGCCGTTTCGCCCCTCGTCCTTGGGGCCGGGCTGTTCCTGGTCATCAACCCGATTGCCAGCCCCGCGGGCCTCGCGCTTCCCGTCACCGCGCTGGTCAACGCCCTCATGGCGCTGCCGTTCGCCCTGCGCATCCTGATCCCGAAAGCGCGCGAGGAGGTAAGGCTGCACGCCCGCCTCGCCGCAACGCTGAACATGGGCGCGGGCCAGTTCTTCCGCCTGATCCTGCTGCCCCGCCTGCGCCCGCAGATCGGTTTCGCTGCCGGGTTGGCCGCCGCGCTGTCGATGGGTGACCTGGGCGTCATCGCGCTGTTCGCCGATCCCGAGACGGCGACGCTTCCGTTGCAGATCTACCGCCTGATGGCCGCCTACAGGATGGAAGCCGCCGCCGGCGCGGCGCTGCTGCTGCTGGTGATGTCCGTTGGGGCCTTCTGGCTGTGCGACAAGGGAGGCCGTCTTGCTGCGCCTTGAGAATGCCCGGATCGACAACGGCGGCTTTTTCCTCGATGCCGACCTGACCGTGGAGCCAGGGCAAAGGGTCGCCGTCATCGGCCCCTCCGGCGCGGGAAAATCGACCCTGCTCGGGGCAATCGCCGGGTTTTACCCGCTAACACGGGGCCGCATCCTTTGGGGGGACTCCGACATTACCTACGCTGCACCCGGCAAGCGGCCCGTGGCGATGCTGTTCCAGGACGGCAACCTCTTCCCTCACTTGACCGTCGCGCAAAATGCGGGCCTGGGAATCCGCTCCGACCTGCGCCTTGACGCCAAGCAGAAGGCCCGCGTGGACGAGGCCCTTGCCCGCGTCGGGCTGCATGACCTCGGCGACCGCAAGCCCGCCGAACTCTCCGGAGGCCAGCAAAGCCGCGCCGCGCTGGCGCGCGTGCTGTTGCAGGATCGCCCGCTGCTGCTGCTTGACGAGCCCTTTGCGGCCCTCGGCCCCGCACTGAAGGCAGAAATGCTAGACCTCGTCGCGACGCTGGCAACGGAAACCGGAGCCGCGCTTCTGATGGTCAGCCACGATCCGACCGACGCCCGCCGCATCGCCCGACAAGTCATCCTCGTAACGGATGGCCATGCCGCCCCGCCTGCCGAGACAAAGGCGCTTTTCGCCAACCCGCCAAAGGCGCTGCGCGAATACCTCGGATAGCTTGCCTTCGCCGCGTCCCGGTTGCATGAAACGGGCAAGGAGGGCAGCCCGATGCACCCCAATCCGATCTACCATACCGCCGACGCCGCGAAGAACCTTGCCTTTGCCCGCGCGCGGGCCTTCGGAACGCTCTGCGTCGCCGCGCCCGAAGGGCCGCTGGTCAGCCATGTGCCGTTCCTCTTGTCCGACGATGGTGCGGCGGCCGAGCTGCACCTCGTCCGGTCCAACCCCATCGCGCGGGCGCTGGCGAAGCCGTTGCAGGCGACGCTCGCGGTGAGCGGGCCGGACAGCTACATCTCGCCCGATTGGTACAACCTCGAAAACCAGGTTCCGACGTGGAATTACGTGGCCGTTCACCTGAAGGGCCAGCTGACGCTGCAACCGCAGGAGACGATGCGCGACCTGCTCGACCGGCATTCGGCGGAATACGAGGGGCGGTTGCCGAAGGCGCCCTGGAAGGTCGACAAGGTAGCGCCCGAGGCGCTGGACAAGCTGCTGCGGATGATCGTGCCCTGCCGCCTGATGATCGGACGTGTCGACGGCACCTGGAAATTCTCGCAGAACAAGCCAGACGCCTCGCGGCTGTCGGCGGCGGATCAGGCGGCGCAGGCCGGGTTCGGGGCCGAGGTGGCGCAGCTGGCCCGGATGATGCGGGACGCATAGACAGGCGCGACGACGCCTTTTACGGTCAACAACAAACGGGGGATTACAGATGAAACTCAGCTACAGTCCGGCCTCGCCTTATGTGCGCAAGGTCATGGTGGTGCTGCATGAAACCGGCCAGCTTGACGATGTCGAGTTGGTTACGACCACGACGACGCCGCTGTCGCCGTCGCTGGAGCTGATCGGGAAGAACCCGCTTGGCAAGGTTCCGGCGTTGGAACGGGACGACGGCCCGGCGCTGTTCGACAGCCGGGTGATCTGCGCCTATCTGAACGAGCGCGGCAAGGGGTCGCTTTATCCCGAGGGCGCCCGCAAGTGGGAAGTGCGCACACTCGAGGCGCTGGCCGATGGTATCCTGGACGCCGCCCTGGCCGTGACTTACGAGGCGCGGCTGCGGCCCGAAGCGATCCGCTTCGAGGCCTGGACCGACGGCCAGTGGGGCAAGGTCGCCCGCGCCTGCGCGGTGCTGGACCAGCGCTGGATGAGCCACCTGGCAGGGCCGCTCGATATTGGTCAGATCGGCGTCGCCTGCGCGCTGGGCTACCTCGATTTCCGCCACGACGCCCGCAATTGGCGGCAGGGCAACGACGCGCTGGCGGCCTGGTTCGAAAAGATCGAATCGCGCCCCAGCCTGGCCGCGACCAAGCCGCGGGACGCCAAGTAATCGCGGGTGGCGCAGGCAGCGGCGGGAAAATTGCAACAAAGCCCGCGCCATGCGCCCCCCTGCGCGCCTTTGACCGCTGGACGAATGTGACACACCCCGTTAATTACCCGAACCGAGACGCCTTGGTTCCACCGGGGCGAAAGTAGCACGACTGCCCCTCACCGGGCCCAGAACTGGAGCAAATCTCGTGTCCCACGCAGAAGATCACGAAGGCACCCGGAGAGACTTCCTCTATTATGCGACCGGCGGAGCCGCCGCTGTCGCAGGCGCCGCGGCCGTCTGGCCGCTGGTCAACCAGA
>JAGRMS010000019.1 GCA_020441135.1 Pseudooceanicola sp. | reverse complement strand
ACCATCGACAGCCACATCAAGCGCCTTCGCAAGAAGATGCGCACCGCCGACGACGACTTCTCGGCGATCGAGACGCTTTACGGGATCGGCTACCGCTACAACGAAGAATAGGCAGCGCCGATGACCATCGCCGAAAGGGGTTTTGTGCGCGAGCGGGCCAGCCCTCCGAACTATCGCAGCGGCGATGTCGTGCTGGGCGACGACTGGGTCGCGCCCGACGCGGGCGTGTCCGAGGAACTGCGCTCCAAGCGGGCGCGGCGCAACTTCTTCTCGCTGAAGGGGTCGCCGCTTACCCGCAAGATCGTCATGTTCAACCTGATCGCCCTGATCATCCTGGCGGCGGGTATCCTCTATCTCAGCGACACCCGCGACAGCCTGGTGCTGCAACGGGCGAACGCGCTGGTGGGCGAGACGGAGCTGATCGCAAACGTGTTCGAGGTGCAGCTGGGCGACCGCGGTCTCGATGCCTCGGACAGCGGCACCGTCGCCGCGACCCTGGCCAACCTGAATCTGCGCAACGGGGTCGAGGTTTTCGTCTTCGACCGCAGCGGTAGGCTGATCGGGCAGACCACCGGTACCGGCCAAAGCGCGGCGCTGACCGCACTGACGGTCGAACCCAAGGGCCATACCGTCATCACCGACGCCCTCAGCCGCGTCTGGCAGTCCACCGCCGGCCTGCTGACCCGCCAGGGCAGCAGCGGCGCGGCGACGCTGGCCGACCAGTTGACCGCCGCGGTGCCGATGGCGCTGACCGGCGGCACGATGGTGGAAACCGGCCTCGATACCGCGGGCGGCACCGTGCTCTCGGCGACCGCGCCGATCCTGCGCGGCGGCACGGCGCTGGGCGCTGTGGCGCTCGCCAGCCCCTCGGGCGAGATCGACACGCTGGTGAGGGCCGAGCGCGAGCGGGTGCTGCAGATGTTCGTCGTCGCCATCCTGGTCTCTATCGGCCTGTCGCTGGTGCTGGCCTCGACCATCGCCAACCCCTTGGCGGACCTGGCAGAAGCGGCGGAGCTGGGCCGCGACCGCGACGCCCGCAAGGTCAACCCGGGGCGCATCCGCATCCCTGACCTGTCGGCCCGCCCGGACGAGATCGGACGACTGTCCCGCGCCCTGCGGGGCATGGTCTCGGCGCTCTACAACCGGATCGACGGCAACGAACAGTTCGCCGCGGATGTTGCGCATGAAATCAAGAACCCGCTTGCCTCGCTGCAATCCGCCGTCGGCACGCTGCGCATGGTCAAGCGCGACGACCAGCGCGAACGGCTGATGGACGTGATCGAACACGACGTGCGGCGGCTCGACAGGCTGGTCAGCGACATCTCCAACGCCTCGCGGCTCGATGCCGAACTGGTCAAGGAGGAGGAGGAACCCTTCGACCTGCTGACCATGCTCAGGAACCTCAACCAGTATCTGGGCGAGGACGCGCAGGCCAAGGGCATCGACTACATCACCGACCTGCCGGCGGGCCAGATCAAGCTGCACGGACTCGAGGCACGGCTGGCGCAGGTTTTCGTCAACCTCACCACCAACGCGATCAGCTTCTGCGAAGAGGGCGACGCGATCCGGGTCTGGGCTCGGCAGCGCGAAACCCCGGTGCCGGTCG
>JAGRMS010000202.1:262-11897 GCA_020441135.1 Pseudooceanicola sp. | reverse complement strand
ATGCCGAAGGCGTTGAAGCCGGCGCCGATGAAGACGTTCGCCATCTCGGGCGCCTCGCCGAGGATGAAGTTGCCGTCGGGGGTAAAGCTTTCGGGGCCGTTGATCAGCTGCTTGACGCCCGCCGTCGCCAGTTTCGGGACGCGCGGCAGGGCGAGTTCCACGATCTGTTCGAAATGGTCGAAGTTCGACTCGAGCAGCTGGAATTCGAAGTTCGCGGGGATGCCCTTTTGCGCCCAGGGGATCGGGTTCGGTTCGTAGCCGCCCATCACCAGCCCGCCGACCTCTTCCTTGTAATAGGTCAGGCGGTCGGGGTCGCGCAGGGTGGGCAGGGTCGAGGGCACGCCGAAGGGTTCGGAGACCATGTACTGGTGTTCGACCGAGACCAGCGGGACCGAGACGCCGATGGTTTTCGCCAGCGTGCGCGTCCATTGCCCGCAGCAAAGTACCAGCTTTTCGCAAGTCACATCGCCCTGTGGCGTGCGCACGCCAGTCAGGCGGCCCTTGTCGGTGAGGATTTCGAGGACGGGCGTGCGTTCGACCAGCTTGGCCCCCTTCGCCCGCGCGCCCTTGGCCAGCGCCTGGGCGATGTCGGCGGGGTTGGCCTGGCCGTCGGTCGGCAGGAAGGCCGCGCCGACCACGTCGCCGATGTCCATCAGCGGCCAGAGATCCTGCGCCTCTTGCGGGGTCAGGAGTTGCATGTCGAGGCCGAAGCTGTGGGCGGTGGTGGCCTGGCGCTGCACCTCGGTCCAGCGTTCGGCGTTGCAGGCGAGGCGCAGGCCGCCGTTCATCTTCCACCCGGTCGCTTGCCCGGTCTCACCCTCGAGCGTCTTGTAGAGTTCGACGGAGTAGCCGAGCAGCTGGGTGATGTTGGCGCTGGAGCGCAGCTGGCCGACCAGCCCGGCGGCGTGCCAGGTGGAGCCGGAGGTGAGCTGCGCCTGTTCCAGCAGCAGCACCTCCTGCCCCATGCCGGCGAGGTGGTAGGCGGTGGAGCAGCCGACGATGCCGCCGCCGACGATGATGATCTTGGATGAGGTGGGGAGGGTCATGGGGCACTCGGCAAAAGGGCGAAAGCATCCAGCGCGGCGGTGAGCCGGGCGAGGTTTTCGACGGTGTAGGCAGCAAAGTCGAAGTCGATCTCGGAATGGATTTCCGAGGTCATCGACCAGAGCGTCTCGCGCATCAGCGAGGCGCATTTCATGGCGCTGTAGGCGGTCCAGTCGCGGTCGGGGTCGGTTCCGGGATACTGCGCCAGAAGGGCGCGTTCCTGGGCCTCGGACAATTCGTTGTTGGAGGCCAGCCCGGCGAGATCGAACAGCGGCGAGTTGTAGCCGCCATACTCCCAGTCGATCAGCCAGAGCTTGCGGCCGTCGTCCAGCAGGTTGGCGGCAAGCAGGTCGTTGTGGCCGATGACCATGCGCACCGGGCCGGTGGCGGCTTCCAGCGTGTCGATCCGCTCCTGCATCCCGGGCAGCAGGGCGTGGTGGCGGGTGCGGTCGGCGGTCAGGCGGGCGATGTAGCTGCGGTTGACCTGGAAGGGCCAGAAGGACAGCACCGGCTGGGTCAGGCCGGGGCCAAGGGTGCGGTGGGCGCGGGCGATCAGGTCGGTGATGCGGGGCAGCATCTTCGGGTTGCGCACGTCTTCCGGGGTCAGCGTCCGCGCCTCGATGAAGTCGAGCACCAGCACGCCCGGTTCGTGGTGGACCACCGCCGGAGACAGCCCGGCGCGGGCGGCGGCGCGGGACAGGGCAAGCTCGTTCCAGCGCATGACGCCGTGTTCGGGGATGTCGCTGCCAAGGCGGACGACGTAAGAGCGCCCGTTCTCGCGGACGCGCAGGTTGACGTTGGTGATGCCGCCGCCCAGCGGCTCGATCTCGCGCGGGTGGCGGAAGCAGGGCAGCGCGGCGGCCCTCTGGATCGCGATGGCGTTCACAGGCCCAGTCTCCGTTTCTGCCCTTCGGCGAGGGCGTTGAAGATGCGGTCGGCGATGATGGCGATGAAGGCGACGGAAAGGCCCGCGACGATGCCGGGGCCGGGCTGGGCCTTGGCCAGCGCGATGTAGACCTCTTGCCCGAGGTCGCGGGTGCCGACCAGCGCGGTGATGACCAGCATCGAGAGTGCGAGCATGATGGTCTGGTTCAGACCCAGCAGCAGTTGCGGCGCGGCCATCGGCAGCTTGATCCGCCAGAGCAGTTGCGCGCGGGTGCAACCGGCCATGACGCCGGCCTCGATCAGTTGCTCGGGGACGGAACGGATGCCGTGGGCGGCGTAGCGCACCGCCGGGGCGAGGGCGTAGAGCACGACGGCGACCATCGCGCTGAAGTCGCCGACGCGGAACAGCATGACGACGGGGATCAGGTAGACGAAGGAGGGCAGGGTCTGGAGCGTGTCCATCAGGCCGAGGATCACCCGCCCTGCCCCGGGCCGTTCCGCCGCCCAGATGCCAAGCGGGATGCCGACGACGGTGGCGATCAGCACGGAGACGCCGCAGAGGTAGACCGTGACCATCGCCTTGGGCCAGAGGCCGGTGGCGGCGATGAAGGCGGTGAGCAGAGCGGCGAGAAGGCCGAGACGCCAGCCGCCGACCTTCCACGCGATCAGGGCCATGGCGGCGATGCCCCAGGCCCAGGGGATGCCGCCGAAGAACTTCTTTACCGGCAGGAGGAGCCAGTTGAGGATGACGACCTTGATTGCCTCGAAGGTGTCGAAGAAATTGACGTTGATCCACTTCATCGCCTCGCCCCAGAAGGGGCCGGTGGTGACGGTCAGGTCGCGCGGGTAGGTTTGCACGCCAGGGAAGACCTGCCCGAGGAACAGGGTTGCGACGATCACCACGAAGACGGTGGTGGTCCAGGGGTGGCGTTGCAGGACGTTGCCGGTCAGCCGCGCGCGCTGGCTGCGTTCGGCGAAGGCCTGGCTGGCGCGGTCGAGCGCGATGGCCATGACGACGATGGCCAGTCCCGCCTCGATCCCGCCGCCGATGTCGAGGCGACGCAACGCGCCCAGCACGTCGAAGCCAAGACCCCCTGCCCCGATCATCGAGGCGATGATGACCATGTTGAGCGTCAGCATGATGACCTGGTTGACGCCGACCATCAGCGACGGCGTGGCCGAGGGCACCAGCACCTTCCACATCAGTTGGCGGCGGGTGCAGCCTGCCATGCGGCCGGCCTCCAGCACCTCTTCGGGAACGCCCTTCAGCGCGACGACGGTGATGCGGACCATCGGCGGCATGGCGTAGATCACGGTCGCCACCAGCGCCGCGACGGGGCCGAAGCCGAAGAGGATCAGGATCGGCACGAGGTAGGCGAAGACCGGGACGGTCTGCATCAGGTCGAGGAAGGGGCGCAGGAGCCGTTCGAACCAGGGCGCGCGCCAGGCGGCGATGCCGAGGAACAACCCGCCAACCGCCCCGATGGGGACGGCGACCAGCACCGAGGCCAGCGTGATCATCGCGCTTTCCCACTGGCCGAAAACGGCGAGATAGAGGAAGCAGCCCCCGACCAGCGCCGCCAGCTTCCAGTCGCGGGCGTAGTGACCGATGGCGGCGGCGCAGGCGATGACGGCGATCCAGGACAGCGACGGCAGGATCTGCACCGCCGAGTCGCCGATGCCAGTGGAAAAGCCTTCGATCAGCAGGTCGCGCAGGATCTGGTAGGGCACCTCGACCAGCGCGGATATGGCGCGGGTCAGGTCGCGGAAGGTGAAGAGGCCGAAGTGTGCGTCCTCGACCAGCCAGTTCAGGGCGTCCTTGATCGCGCCTTCCAGCGGCAATTCCCAGGCTTTCGGGTATTTCAGCAGCCAGCGGGCGTCCCAGGCCTTGCTCAGCTGGAAGGAAAACGCGGACAGCGCCCAGGTCAGCGCGAAAAGCCCGAACCAGAAGGTGGCCCCCCGCGCACGCATCATCGCCGTCCGACCAGCACGTCGATCACCGCCGCGCGGCCGATCTGGCCAATGGGCTTGCCGTCGCGCATCACCCGGTGCGGCAGGCCCGCCGCCTCGACGCGGTCGGCAATCTCCTCGATCCTTGCGTCGTGCGGCACGTCGCCCGCGAAGCTGTCATCGCCGAGGGGCGTCATAACCGAGGCGGCGCGGATCACCTTGGAGCGGCTGACGTGTCGGGTGAATTCGGCGACGTAATCGGTGGCGGGGCGCAGCACCAGCTCTTCCGGCGTGGCGATCTGTTCGATGGCGCCGTCCTTCATCACCGCGATGCGGTCGGCGAGGCGGATCGCCTCGTCGAAGTCGTGGGTGATGAAGACGATGGTCTTGTGCAGCATGTTCTGGAGCCGCATGAATTCATCCTGCATCTCGCGCCGGATCAGGGGGTCGAGGGCCGAAAAGGGTTCGTCGAGGAACCAGAGGTCCGGCTCGACCGCCAGCGAGCGGGCGATGCCGACGCGCTGCTGTTGCCCGCCGGAGAGTTCGCGCGGGTAGTAGTCCTCGCGCCCCTTCAGGCCGACCAGTTCCACCACCTTGCGGGCGCGCTCCAGCCGTTCGGCGCGGGGCACGCCCTGCACGTCCAGCGGGAAGGCGGCGTTTTCCAGCACGGTCAGGTGGGGCAGCAGGGCGAATTGCTGGAACACCATGCCCATCTTTGTGCGCCGGATGCGGATCAGGTCGCGTTCGGGCATCGAGAGCAGGTTCTTGCCCTCGAAGAAGATTTCCCCTGCGGTCGGTTCGATCAGGCGCGACAGGCAGCGTACCAGGGTGGACTTGCCCGACCCCGACAGGCCCATGATGACGAAGATCTCGCCCTTGTGGATCTGCACGCTGGCGTCGCGGACCGCGCCGATCAGCCCGTTGCGGGACAGGTCGCCGCGCTGGGGAGCCGGGTTGCGGGAAAGGTAGCTGTCGGCCTGCGCGCCGTAGAGTTTCCAGACACCCCGGCATTCCAGGATCACGGGACTGTCCATGCCGGCCTCTGTGGTCTTGCGAGGAAAAGCGGGCGCACGTTCCGCAGAACGCGCGCCCCAGGGAGGAGACTCGTTACTTCACGATCCAGGCCGACCAGACCTCCTTGTTCGCATCCATCCAGGCAGCGACAGTTTCCTCGACCGTCTTGCCGTCCAGGTCGACGGCGGCCACCATCTGGCCCATCTCGTCGTTGCTGATCCTGAAGTTCTCGATGGTCTTGGCGGCATTCGGCCATTTCTCGGCGACGCCCTTCCAGGCCACCTTCCAGATCGGCCCGCGCGGCTTGCCGCAGTCATAGGCGGCGTCGGGGTTCACGCCAACGGCGGGATCGGCATAGCATTCGGGGCTGTAGGGCGGAAACTCGACATACTGGCCTTCGTATTTCGACGGGGCCCAATGCGGCGAGTAGATCCAGAGCATGATCGGATCCTGCCGCTGGTAGGCCGATTCCAGTTCGGCGAAGAGCGCGGCATCGGTCCCGGCGTGGACGACTTCGAAGTCCAGTTCCAGCGCCTCGACCCGTTCCTCGTCGAAGCCGCCCCAGGTGACGGGACCACCCAGGTAGCGGCCCATCGGCGCGGTTTCCGGGGTGGCGAAGGCGTCGGCGCAGTCCTTCAGCGCCTCCCAGTTCGGCAGGCCCGGGCACTTGTCGTTCATGTAGGCCGGATACCACCATTCCTCGATGGCCTGCATCCCCGTCTCGCCCATGTTGACGACGTTGCCGGTGGCAAAGGCTTCGTCCATCGCCTCGCGGCCCGTCGTTTCCCAGATCTCCATCGCGACATGCAGGTCGCCGGTCTTGAGGCCCGCGAATTGCGCGATGTAGTCTGCCTGGACGTATTCGACGTTGGTGCCAGCCTGTTTCAGCACCTCGCCCATCAGGGTGGTGGTGATCAGCTGGCCAGACCAGTCGTGCAGCGTCAGCTTGATCGGATCGGCGCTGTCGGCAGCCCAGGCGGGAAAAGCGGTCATCAGCGCGGCCACCGCCACGGAGAGGTGTTTCATGGAAGTCTCCCAGGTTGGAGCTGACGAGCCGTTCGTCGGATGGGTCTTGCGCCCGTGGAACGCCAGCGGTGTCATGGTCATTCAAACGGATTCGGCGGCCAAATCAACAAAAATCAACAAAATTGATTCAAAAGTGTAGCTTTGAGCGCGGGAAGGCTGGAAAAAGGGCGGCAAAGGAGGCCGGGATGGATCTTGAGCAGAGGCTGGCGCGGGCGGTGGCGATCACCGGCGAGGCAGCGGGCGTGGCGATGGGTCACTTCCGCCGCGCGCCGGAGGTGGAGGTGAAGGCCGACCTCAGCCCGGTGACGGTGGCGGACCGGGCGACGGAACAGGCGATCCGGGACGGGCTGGCGCGGGCGTTTCCGGGCGAAGCGATCTTTGGCGAGGAGTTCGGATTTTCGGGCGAGGGCGCGGAGCGGTGGATCATCGACCCGATCGACGGCACGCGGTCGTTCATCGCCGGGCTGCCGCTGTTCGGGATGCTGCTCGGGTGGCTCGACGCGGAAGGCCCGGCGCTGGGGGTAATCCGGATGCCGGCGCTGGGCGAGGTCTACGCGGGGGGGCGCGGTCTGGGCGCGACATGCGACGGGGCGGCGATCCGGGCGAGCGGGTGCAGGCGGCTGGGCGAGGCGCGGCTGTTCCTCAACGAAGGCGACAAGCTGGCGGCGCGGGAACCGGCGGCGTTTGCCCGGATGGTTCACGCCGGGACGCTGCGGCGGATGGCGGCGGATTGCTATCCCCACGCGCTGGTCGCGCGCGGGCTGGCGGATGCGGTGATCGACTATGACCTGCAACCTTACGATTACCTGCCGGTCGGCGCGGTGGTGGCGGCGGCGGGCGGGGCGATGACGGATTGGCAAGGACAGCCGCTGACGATGGAGTCGGACGGGCGGACGCTGACGGCGGCGACGCCGGAGTTGCTGGCGGAGTTGGTGGATTTGGTGAACGGGTAGCGGATTGGCGGGGCGGCGGGGTGAACCCCGCCCTACGGAGGCTTGACGCGCAGCGCCCAGTTGGAAGACGGCGCGCAGCCCCCCGCCGTACGGTGTCTCCGCCCGGAACAAGCGGCGAAGCCGCGGCCCAAGCGAGTGGTCGCCATTGTTGCGCCATTGGTCCGAGCGACAATGGCGACACCGGCCCACCGGTCTGGCGCTTTGGGTGCGTAGCACTCCGCCGTAAAGGTCTTACGGATTTGGCGGGATAAAGCGACCCGTTCAGCCGTTGCAGCGCCAGCCCCCGGTCCGGCGCTCGCCCGGCGCTTGGACTCCAACCGCCAGCTGGCTTGCTGCGGTCCTTATTGCAAGTCCCCAAACGCCTTCGACAGCCTTGCGCAGGCCTCTTCCACCCGCGCCTTCGGCGTCGCCAGGTTGAAGCGCATGAACCCTGCGCCGCCCTGGCCGAAGGTCTCGCCGTGGTTCACGGCGATGCGCGCCTCGGTCTGGATACGGCGAGTCAGTTCGGCCTGATCCATGCCGGTGTCGCGGAAGTCGACCCATGCGAGGTACGTCGCCTCGAGCGGCATCGAGCGTACGCCGGGGATCGCGTTGACCGTCTCGTCAAGCAGTTTCCGGTTGCCGTCGATGTAGCGCACGACGTCGTCGACCCAGGCCGCGCCCTCGGGCGAATAGGCCGCCGTCGCCATGTGCAGGCCGAAGGCGTTGGGCGAAATCCCGAGGCCCATCATCCTTTTCGTGAAGCGCGCCCGCAGGTCGGGGTCCGAGATGATCACGTTGCCGGTATGGGCGCCGGCGATGTTGAAGGTCTTGGTCGTCGCCGTCATCATCACCAGCCGGTCGGCGATGTCGGCGTCGACGCAGGCCATCGGCAGGTGCTGCTGGCCCGCGAACACCAGGTCGTGGTGGATCTCGTCGCTGACGAGGATCAACTCGTGCCGTTTCGCGAAGGCGGCGACGCCCTGAAGCTCGGCCTTGGTCCAGACCCGGCCGCCGGGATTGTGTGGCGAGCAGAGAATCAGCATCTTTTCGCGGCCCGTCATCTGCGCGTCCCAGGCGTCGAAATCCATCTCGTACCGCCCGTCGCGTTGGGCGAGCGGGCATTCCACCACCTCGCGCCCCGCCTCGCGGATCACCCGGTAGAAGGCGTGGTAGACCGGCGACATCAGCACCACGCCGTCGCCGGGGTTGGTGAAGGTGTCGACGCACATCGCGGTGCCATTGACCAGCCCGTGCGTGGTGAAGATGTCGGTCGGCTGCACCGTCCAGCCGTGGCGGGTCTGCATCCACCACCGGATCGCCTCGAGATAGGCGCGGTCGTCGCCGAAATAGCCGTAGACGCCCTTGTCGGCCATCGCGGCCAGCGCGTCGCGCACCACCTGCGG
Organism: Pseudooceanicola sp.; assembly: GCA_020441135.1. GTDB lineage: Bacteria > Pseudomonadota > Alphaproteobacteria > Rhodobacterales > Rhodobacteraceae > Seohaeicola_A. The sequence goes on along the minus strand of JAGRMS010000202.1, from coordinate 3,640 downwards.
CGGGCGGAAGTCCATGTCGGCCACCCACATCGAGATGCCGTCGTCGGGCGACACGCCATACAGGGTCTCCATCATGTCCCACTTGGCGGAATGGGTGCCCCGGCGGTCGATGATCTCGTCGAAATTCATGCCAATCTCCTGAACGTGCGAAGCACAATGCCCGGAAGGGTGGCAGGTGCAAGCGCGAATTGCGGAAATGATCAAATCACCGCATCCCCCACCGTTGCGCGCCCGGACGGGATCGCCTAGATCATCCGCATGACGCTGAAGCCCATCATCCTGCATCCCGACCCGCGCCTCAAGAAGGTATGCGCGCCTGTGTCCGGCGTTTCGTCCGATCTGGGCAAGCTGGCCGAGGACATGCTGCAGACCATGTACGACGCGCCGGGCATCGGCCTGGCCGCGCCGCAGGTGGGCGTGATGCAGCGCCTCTTCGTGATGGATTGCGTGAAGGGGCAGGACGAGGCGCCAAGGCCCATGGTGCTGATCAACCCCGAGGTCACCTGGGCGTCGGACGAACAGCACACCTACGAGGAAGGCTGCCTGTCTATCCCCGAACACTATGCCGAGGTGACACGCCCCGCGAAGGTGCGGATGGCCTGGACAGGCCTCGACAACCTGCGCCATGAAGAGGAATTCGACGGGCTCTGGGCGACCTGCGCGCAGCACGAATTCGACCATCTGAACGGCAGGCTGTTCATTGACTACCTGGGCCCGATCAAGCGCCAGCTGATCACCCGCCGGATGGAGAAGCTCAAGCGCGAACGCGCGCGGGGCTAGGCGCATGGGCCTGCGGATCGGCATCGCCGGCGCGGGCATGGGCGGGCTCGCCGCCGGGGTGGCGCTGACGCTGGCCGGGCATTCCGTGACGATCTGCGACCGCTTCGAGGCGCCGCGCCCGTTGGGTTCGGGTCTCGTGCTTCAGCCGGTGGGCCAACGGGTGCTGGACTGGCTGGGCTGCGGCAGCGCGGCCCGTGCTTTGGGCGCCCCTGTGCGCGTGCTGCACGGGGTCGAGGCGCGGACCGGGGCGGGCACGCTGAACGTGCGCTACGACCGCGCGGGAAAGGGGTTGTCCGGCCTCGGCATGCACCGCGCCAGCCTGTTCCACGTGCTCCACGAACGCCTGCTGTCGCTGGGCGTCTCCGTCTTGCCCTCGTCCAATGTGATGGGGCGCGACGGCCAGTCGCTGGTGTTGGCCGACGACCGCCGCCTCGGCCCCTTCGACCTGCTGGTCGACGCACTGGGCGCGCATTCGCCACTGACCCCGCTGCGGTCCCGCGACCTGCCCTACGGTGCCCTCTGGACCACGCTGCAATGGCCCGAGACCGAGCTGCCCGCCGACCGCCTGACCCAGCGCTACGTCGCCGCGCACCGGATGGTCGGCGTCCTGCCCATCGGTCGCATGCCCCATGACCCGACCCCGCTTGCGGCTTTCTTCTGGTCGCTGAAAGGCGCCGAATACGCCGACTGGCAACAGCAGGGCCTGATCCCCTGGAAGACCGAGATCCTGTCGATCTGGCCCGAACTCGCCCCCTTCGTCGCCCAGGTCGATGACCCGGCGCAGATGGTCTTCGCCCGCTACGCCCACGGCACGCTGAACCGCCCCTTCGGCGACCGGATCGTGCACCTTGGCGACGCCTTCCACCGCGCCAGCCCGCAACTGGGGCAGGGGGCCAACATGGCGCTGCTGGATGCGCTGGCGCTGGCCCGCGCGCTGGATCAGGCGGGGCCAAAGGACGCGCCCGCCCTCTACGCCCGCATCCGCCGGGGCCATGTGGCCATCTATCAGGCCGCCAGCCGGTTCCTGACCCCGCAATATCAGTCAGACAGCCGCGCCATCGCCTGGTTCCGCGACCGGATCGTGGCACCCCTCGGCCGAGTTCCGCCCATGCCCCGCGTCATGGCTGCCATTGCCGCCGGCATCGCCGTGCCCCCCCTCGGCGGCGAGCCCCACGCGAATGGTCGCCCCGTCCCGCCCCCCTGGGCGATGGACGACGGCCCCGGTGAATGCTAACCCCGAGCCATGTCGATCCTGCCCATCGTCCTCTTTCCTGACCCGATGCTGCGCCGCCCCTGTACCCCGGTGCCGGTAATCGACGAATCCATCCGCCGGCTGGCCGCCGACATGCTGGAAACCATGTACGCCGCCCCCGGTCGCGGCCTCGCCGGGCCGCAGGTGGCGGTGCCGCTCAGGCTCTTCGTCATGGACACGACGTGGAAGGAAGGGACGCCCTCGCCCCGCGTCTGCCTGAACCCCGCGATTCTCGACGTCTCCGACGCTTGGGCCGAGAACACCGAAGGCTGCCTCTCGATCCCCGGCATTCCCGCGCAGGTCTCGCGCCCCGACTGGATCGTGCTGCGCTGGACAGACCTGGACGGGGCCGAGCGGACCGAACGCCTGACCGGCTTCGATTGCGTCGCCGCCCAGCACGAACTCGACCACCTGAACGGCCGCCTCTGCATCGACCTGATGGACGAGGCCAGCCGCACCGCTGCCTCGCCCGCCCTTGCCGCGCTGGGGGCCGCATGATCCGCCGCTGCCTGCCCTGGCCCGACCCGCGCCTGCGCACCCGGGCCGCGCCGGTCGAAGCCGTGACGGACGACATCCATGCAGTCTGGGCCGACATGATCGACACGATGGAGGCGATGCCGGGCGTGGGCCTGGCCGCGCCGCAGATCGGCGTGATGTTGCGCCTCGCCGTGGTCGATGCCTCGGACACACGCGGTCAGGCCGTGCGCATGGCCAACCCCGAGGTGCTGCACGCCTCGGTGCAGCTGCGCCCGCACGAGGAAGCCTCGCCCAACCTGCCCGGCGTCTCGGCCACCATCGAGCGGCCGCGCGCGGTCACGGTTCGATTCATGAACGAGCGCGGCGAGACCGAAGAGCGGGATTTCGTCGGCCTCTGGGCGACCAGCGTGCAGCACCAGATCGACCACCTGGACGGACGGATGTATTTCGACCGGCTCAGCAAGGTGAAACGCGACATGCTGTTGCGCAGGGCGAAAAAGGCGGCGGGGTGAACCCCGCCCTACGGGGGTGGCAATGCGCGTGATCTTCATGGGAACGCCGGATTTCTCGGTGCCGGTGCTGGAGGCTCTGCACGCCGCGCACGACATCGTCTGCGTCTACTGCCAGCCCCCCCGTCCCGCCGGTCGCGGCAAGCAGGAGCGCCCGACCCCCGTCCACGCAAAAGCGCTGGAGCTGGGCCTGGCCGTCCGCCACCCTGCCCGCCTGAAGGACCCCGCCGACCAGGCCGCTTTCGCCGCGCTCCAGGCCGACGTCGCGGTGGTCGTCGCTTACGGCCTGATCCTGCCACAACCGGTGCTGGACGCGCCGCGTCACGGCTGCCTCAACATCCATGCCTCGCTGCTGCCGCG
>JAGRMS010000202.1:0-246 GCA_020441135.1 Pseudooceanicola sp. | reverse complement strand
CGATCATGGCGGGCGATGCCGAGACGGGCGTCTGCATCATGCAAATGGAGGCCGGACTCGATACCGGGCCGGTGCTGCTGCGCAAGTCGCTCCCGATCGGCGCCACCGAGACCGGCGCCGAATTGCACGACCGATTGTCAGCGCTGGGCGCAAGGATGATCGTCGAAGCGCTGGAGACGCTTTCGACCCTTACCCCAGAGCCCCAGGCCGCCGCGGGCGTCACCTATGCTGCCAAGATCGACAAGG
>JAGRMS010000018.1 GCA_020441135.1 Pseudooceanicola sp. | reverse complement strand
GTCGCCTTCGGCAGCGTCGCCGCCATCGAGACGGGCCGCGCGATCCGGCGCGAGATGCGGGGGGCGCGGCCGGCCTTCTTTGCGATACCCGGCATCGACGGGCTGCCCGACCCCTGCACCCGCAACCTGGAAAGCTGGCGCGACGCGCTGCCCTCGGTGGTGATCTGCGACCCGACGGTGGCGCAGGACGCCGCGCCGGGCGCGGCGCTGCGGGCGGCGGTGCTGACCCTGATGCGCTGCATCGAAAGCTACCTGGGCGCCGCCTACAACCCCCCCGCCGACGGCATGGCGCTGGACGGCCTAAGCCGCGCCATCGCCGCGCTGCCGCAGCTGGCGGGGCAGGCGTCGGACCTGCACACAAGGCGCGAACTGATGGCCGCCAGCCTGAACGCCGCCATGGCGCAGGAAAAGGGCGTCGGGCCGACGCACCTGCTGTCGCGCGCGCTGGCCGCCGAAATCCGCGACCCCGTCGCGGCGGATGCGGCGCGGCTGATCCTGCCCGGCATCGTCGCCGCCAGCGCACGGCACAGCCGCAAGCTCGACACGCTGTCGCGGGTGATCGGCAGCGGCGGGCGCGACATCCAGACCAGCCTGCACGACGCCCTGTCCGGCCTGCCGATGCGCGCGCGGCTGTCGGAACTGGGCCTGTCGGAAAATCACCTGAAACGCGCCGCCCGCGCCGTGGCCGGGCGCGACGACATTTCGCCCAGTGCCGCCGAGGCGGTGCTCGCCCGCGCCTGGTAGGATTCGCGCGGCGCCGGAAAATTGACCGATGGTCTGAAATTTTCACCGCCCCCCCTTGCCACCAAGCCGGTCGCGTCCGCAGACTGGCGGGACGAGTCCGTTTTGAAGGCTCGGCGAGGCGGCACAGGCGGATCAGCGAACGATTTGGGAGGATCGTGAGGTGAGCAACGCGGTTGCAGTGACACATGGGGAGTACGGTCGTGCCGCGCTCTACCGGCTGGACAAGACGATCATCACCCACGCCCACCGCGAAGGGCACCTGATTTTCTTCGTCGACGGCGCGGACGCCATGGTGATGGTCGAGGATACGCCGATCCCGGTCGACCGCTGTTCGGCCGTGGCCGTCAGCCCGTGGGAGCCGCATTCGTTCCACGTCCCGGAAGGCCAGTCGCACCTGTGCCTTGTCCTTTACATCAAGCCGATGTGGTTCCTGGAAAACAGCGTCTCGGCGGAATACGCCCTGCAATTCGGTGCGCGGCAGTTGCGGCTGACGGACGAGCTGCGCGCGCTGGTGCTGCGGCTGACCGCGTTGCTGCTGGACGCCGAGGAAACCTGCGCCTTCGACCAGTTGCTGTTCGGGCTGACCAAGGCGAGTTTCGACGCCTCCTGGGCGCGCTCGCCAAACCGGCGCAACCCGGCCTGTCGGTTCAGCGACTACCGCGTGCGCCGCTCGCTGCGCGTGTTGCAGGACATCGTCGGCGAGGGGATCGAGATGGAGGATCTGGCCCGCCAGGTCGGCCTATCGCGCCCGCATTTCTTCAAGCTTTTCAAGCAACACATGGGTGTCACGCCCAACGTCTACATGAACACCCTGCGGTCCGAGCGCGCCATTGACAGCCTGCTGTCCTCGGAAAAGTCGATCACCGACATCGCCTTTGACCTTGGCTATTCCTCGCAGGCGAGCTTCACCCGGTTCTTTTCCTCGAACGTCGGCATCGCCCCCAGCGAATACCGCCGCGTCGCCCATGTCAGCCGGTCCAATCTTGCGATGATGTGACACCCGATCAGACTGTCGGGTATGCCGCCAAGCCCCCCGCTCGCCTAGACTTTCGCCCAAAGGGGAGGAAGCCGTGCCGGGGACCACAGCCAGCACAGGGACGGGCCGCGCATGAGGGCCTTTGCCAACCGTCATCCGGTCTGGTCGGCGATCCTCGTTGTGATCGCGGCGATCGTGCTGTGGCTGATCTTCGCGATCTGGCCCAAGGGGCTGTCGGATGCCATCGGGTCGAAGAAGATCTTCCTCAACGCGCTGTTCAACGGGGTGACGCTGGGCGGGCTCTATTTCCTGGTCGCCAGCGGGTTCACCCTGATCTTCGGGCTGATGCGCAACGTCAACATGGCGCATGGCACGCTCTATCTGCTGGGCGGCTACATCGGCTTCTACACCGCCGATTCCACCGGCTACTGGCTGCTGGCCTTCCCGGTCGCCTTCGTCATCGTCGGCCTGCTGGGCGTGCTGCTGCAATACGTCGTGTTCCGCCGGATGGAGGGGCAGGACTTGCGCCAGACGCTTGTGACCATCGGGATTTCCATCGTCGTGGCCGACCTGATGCTCTGGGGCTTCGGCGGCAACTTCTTCAACATCTCGCCGCCCTCCTGGCTGTCGGGGCCTGTGCGCACCTTTCTTGTGACCGGCGCCAAGAGTTCCGGGGAACTGGTCTATCTCACCTATCCGATGGTGCGCATCGTGATCTTTGCCGCCGCCGTGCTGGTCGGGCTGGCGATGTGGCTGGCGCTGAACCGGACTCGGATCGGGATGCTGATCCGCGCCGGGGTGGACGACCGCGACATGTTGTCGGCCACCGGCGCGCGCATCCAGCTGGTGTTCGCCGGGGTCTTCGCCTTCGGCGCCGGACTGGCGGGGATTGCGGGCGTGGTCGGGGGCTCCTTCCAGTCGGTCGCGCCGGGTGAGGATACGCGGTTCCTGCTCGCCAGCCTTGTCGTCGTCATCGTCGGCGGCATGGGCTCGATCCCCGGCGCGGCGCTGGGCGCGCTGCTGATTGGCCTCGCGGAACAATTCGGCTCGGTCTATTTCCCGACCTATGCCGTGGTGCTGACCTTCATCATCATGGTCGTGGTGCTGGCCTTCCGCCCGCAGGGCCTGATGGGCAGGGCGTGATGGCGGTCCTCGACGCCTTCGACCCGGCCCGTGCGCGCGACCGCAACTGGATCGAGCGTGTTCCGCCCGCCTACTGGGTGCTGGGCCTGCTGCTGCTGGTGATGCCGGCCTTCGCCGGGGATTTCGTTCTGTACCAGATCATGGGCTGGACCTTCCTGCTGGGGATGATCGCGCTCAGCCTGATGTTCCTCGCGGGCTATGGCGGCATGGTCAGCCTCGCGCAGATGAGCTTCGCGGGCCTCGCGGGGTACCTCGTCGCGATCTTCGGCGACAGCGCGATCACCGCGATCTCGCAGGGGTGGCCCTGGTGGATCACCATCCCGCTGTCGCTGGCGCTGACGGTGCTTGCCGCGACCGGAGTGGGCTGGCTGGCGGTCAGGACCGAGGGCATCTACACCATCATGATCACCCTCGCCATCGCGGCGGCGTTCTTCTACTTCACCCGCCAGAACTACGACCTGTTCAACGGCTTCCAGGGGTTCAACACCATCCTGCCGCCGCACCTGTTCGGGGTCGACTGGCGCGCGCCGGTGCCGTTCTACTACCTCGCCCTGTTCTGGGCGGTCGCGGCCTATGCCGCTGTCCTCTACCTCAGCCGGGCGCCTTTCGGCCTCGCCTTGCAGGGCGTGCGCGACAACCCGCGCCGGATGGCCGCTCTGGGCTACAACGTCACCGCGCACCGCGTCGCCGCCTATGCCTTTGCCGGGCTGATTGCCGGGATCGGGGGCATCCTGCTGACCTGGCAATCCTCGCAGATATCGCCCGGCACCATCGGCATCGGCCCGGCCATCGACGTGCTGGTGGTCGCCGTCATCGGCGGGCTGCGCCATCCCATCGGGGCGTTTCTGGGCGCGTTCATCTTCGTGCTGCTCAAGACCTTCGCCGTCGATGTGCTGATCTCGCTCGGGCTATCCGGCGAACGCTTTCAGCTGCTGATCGGTCTCTGCTTCCTGGCCATCGTGTTCTTCTCGCCCGACGGGCTGCTGGGTCTCTGGGACCGGCTGCGCGAACGCGGACTGCGCGATCCCCTGACCGGGAGGGCGAAGGATGACCGCTGAGACCGGCCTAGCCCTGGAACTACGCGGCGTGTCGAAACGCTTTGGCGCGCTGGCGGCTCTTTCGGATATCGAGCTGCGCGTCAGGCCGGGCGAGCGCCGGGCCGTGCTGGGATCGAACGGCGCGGGCAAGACGACGCTGTTCAACTGCATCACCGGCGACTTTCCCCCGTCCAGCGGGGCGATCCGCTTCTTTGGCGAGGATGTCACCAGCTTCCCCGCGCAGGAGCGTATCCGCCGGGGGCTGCGGCGGACCTACCAGATCTCGCTCTTGTTCACCGGGCTGTCGGTGCTCGACAACGTCTACCTCGCCTGTCGCGGCGTCTCGCGCGGGCGGTTCTCGTTCCGCCGTCCGCGTGCCTCGGACGCGCTGATGCAGACGGCCGAGGAACTGGTGACGACCGTCCACCTGCAGGAGGTCCGCAACACCCGCGTCAGCGACCTCAGCTACGGCCAGCAGCGCCAGCTGGAGATCGCCATGGCGCTGTCGGGCGCGCCCCGCTTCATCCTGTTCGACGAACCCGCCGCCGGGTTGTCTCCAACCGAGCGGCGCGAGCTGATCGCCATCCTGACCGGGCTGCCGGGCCACGTCGGCTATATCATCATCGAACACGACATGGACGTGGCCCTGCGCGTCAGCGAGCGCGTCACGATGATGCACAACGGGCGCATCTTCAAGGAGGGCAAGCCCGCCGAGATCGAGGACGATCCCGAGGTGCAGGCGCTTTACCTCGGGGGGGCGGCACATGGCTGACCGTGGCGGCCCCCCGACGCTCGAGGTGCGCGACCTCAACGTCTATTACGGGCAGTCCCACGCGCTGCAGGGCGTGACGCTGACGCTGGGCCACGGCGTGCTGTCGGTGGTCGGACGCAACGGGATGGGCAAGACGACGCTCTGCAAGGCGATCATGGGGCTGGTCCCGACCGCGTCCGGAGCGATCACTTTCCGGGGCCAGTCGCTGGCCGGGCTGACGCCCGCGCAGATCGCCCGTCTTGGCATCGGCTATGTCCCGCAGGGGCGGCGGCTGTGGCGGTCCCTGTCGGTCGACGAGCACCTGCGCCTTGTCGGCACCACCGGCGGCGCCTGGACGCGCGAGCGCATCTACGGCGTCTTCCCGCGCCTGGCCGAGCGCAAGACCAACCTCGGCGCGCAGCTGTCGGGGGGCGAGCAGCAGATGCTGGCGATTGCACGCGCGCTGCTGCTGAACCCGAAGTTGCTTGTGATGGACGAACCGACCGAGGGGCTGGCTCCGGTCATCGTCAATCAGGTGGCCGAGATGCTCCAGCGGCTGGGCCGCGAGGGCGACATCGACGTGCTGGTGATCGAGCAGAACATCGGCGTCGCCTGTTCGGTGGCCGAGCAGGTCGCCATCATGGTCAACGGGCGCGTCAACCGGGTGATGGACGCCGGGCTGCTGGCCGCCGACCGCGACCTGCAACAGGCGCTGCTGGGCGTCGGGCGACATGCCCACGACGAAACGCCCGACGATGTGGAGCCCACGGCCGAGGCCGCGCCGCAGCGACAGGCGATGGTCAAGGTCTACAACGTCAACCCGAAGCTGCCGACGCGGTGGAGTCAGCCGGTGCCGGTCAGCGTCATCCTGAACGCCGCCCGCACCGTGACCCCGGCGGAGGCCCGCGCCGAACCCGAGCGTGCGCAGACGGCGTCGCGCAGCGGCACCGTCTATGTCTGCGGCACGCTCGATACCAAGGGCGACGAGCTGCGCTTCATGCGGGACATCCTGAAGGGGCAGGGCGTGCGCGTCGCGCTGGTCGATCTCTCGACCTCGGGCAAGCCCTCTGGCGCCGATGTGCCGCCCAGCCTGATCGCCGGCTTCCACCCGCGCGGCGCCGCGGGCGTTTTCACCGGCGACCGGGGCAGCGCCGTCGCGGGCATGACCTTGGCCTTCGAACGCTGGATGCGCCAGGCCCGCGACGTGGCCGGGCTGCTGGCGGCGGGCGGATCGGGCGGCACCGCGCTGGTCGCTCCGGCATTCCGGGTGCCGCCGGTGGGCGTGCCCAAGCTGATCGTGTCCACCGTCGCCTCGGGCAACACCGCGCAATATGTCGGCGCATCGGATATCGCGATGATGTCCTCGGTCGCCGACGTGCAGGGCCTGAACTCGATCACCCGCGACGTGCTGTCCAACGCCGCCAATGCCATCGCAGCGATGGTCAAGGCCCGGCAGGGCGCGAAGCCCGCCGAGGACAAGCCCGCCATCGGTCTCACCATGTTCGGCGTCACCACGCCCTGCGTGCAGGCGGTCACGAAGCAGCTCGAAGGCGACTACGACTGCCTCGTCTTCCACGCCACCGGCACCGGCGGGCGGGCGATGGAGGCGCTCTATGCCTCGGGCCGTCTGAACGCCGTGCTGGACCTGACCACCACCGAGGTCTGTGACATGGTCGCGGGCGGGGTCTTTGCCGCCGACGAAACCCGGTTCGATGCGATGGCGGCCTCGACCCTGCCCTATATCGGGGCCTGCGGCGCGCTCGACATGGTGAACTTCAACGCGCCCGAGACGGTGCCGGAACGCTACCGGGGCCGCGTTTTCTATCACCACAACCCGCAGATCACGCTGATGCGCACCTCCGTCGAGGAAAACCGCGCCATCGGGCGGTTCATCGGGGAAAAGCTGAACCGGATGAACGGCGTGGTGCGCTTCTTCCTGCCCGAAGGCGGCGTCTCGGCGCTGGACTCGCCCGGCCAGCCCTTCTGGGATCCCGCTGCCGACAAGGCGCTGTTCCAGGCGTTGGAGCAGACCGTGCGCCCGACCGCCAACCGGCAATTGGTCCGGGTGCCGATGAACATCAACGACCCCGCCTTCGCCGACCTCGTGGTCAAGACCTTCCGCTCCTTCCACGCCCGCCCGGCCCAGCCACGGAGAGCCTGATGCACGACCGCGCCGCTCTGATGCAGAAGTTCCGCGCCATGCGCGATGCCGGCACGCCGATCATCGGCGGCGGCGCGGGTACCGGGCTGTCGGCGAAATGCGAAGAGGCCGGGGGGATCGACCTGATCGTGATCTACAACTCGGGCCGTTATCGCATGGCCGGGCGCGGCTCGCTGGCCGGGCTGATGCCCTATGGCGACGCTAATGCCGTGGTGATGGAGATGGCCGCCGAGGTGCTGCCGGTGGTGAAACACACCCCCGTGCTGGCCGGTGTCTGCGCCTCGGACCCGTTCCGGATCATGGATCGCTTCCTCGACCAGATCAAAGCCACCGGCTTTGCAGGCGTCCAGAACTTCCCCACCGTCGGCCTGATCGACGGCACCTTCCGCGCCAATCTCGAAGAGACAGGCATGTCCTACGCGCTGGAAGTCGACATGATCGCCAAGGCCCGCGAGAAAGACCTGCTGACGACTCCTTACGTCTTTTGCGAGGAAGACGCGGCAGCGATGGCGAAGGCGGGGGCCGACATCATCGTCGTGCATCTTGGCCTGACCACCGGCGGCTCCATCGGGGCGGAAACCGGCATCACGCTGGAAGACGCCCCCGCGCTGACCGACCGCTGGGCCGCCGCCGCGCTCGACGTGAACCCCGAGGCGATCGTCCTTGTCCACGGCGGCCCCGTCGCCATGCCCGAGGACGCCGCCTTTGTCCTCGACAATACGCGCCATTGCCACGGCTTCTACGGCGCCTCCTCGATGGAGCGCCTGCCGACCGAGGTGGCGCTGACCGAACAGACCAGGAAATTCAAGCAGATCGGCCGCAAGGCCGCGCGGGAGGGCTGAGACATGACCGGCGAACTGATAGGACAATTGATCCTCTGGCTGATCATGGCGGTGATCGTCGTCTTCATCCTCTACTGGGTGATGAACTGGCTTTATCGCCGTTCGACCAAGGAAATCGCCTTTGTGCGGACAGGTTTCCTGGGGGAAAAGGTGGTGATCGACGGCGGCGCCTTCGTCTGGCCGATCATCCACGACATCACCCCGGTCAACATGAACTCGATGGACCTGCACGTCGTCCGCGAGAAGGCGAATGCGCTGATCACCCGCGACCGGATGCGCGTGGATATCGAGGCGACCTTCTACGTCCGCGTCGGCCAGACCCGCGAGGCGGTGACTCTGGCGGCCTCGACGCTGGGCCGCCGGACGCTGGAGCCCGAGCGGATTCACCAGCTCTTGTCGGGCAAATTCGTCTCGGCTCTGCGCTCTGCCGCTGCCGAGATGCGGATGGAGGAACTGCACGAACAGCGCGGCGACTATGTGCGCCGGGTGATCGAGATGGCGCAGGAGGGGCTCGACAAGAACGGGCTGGAACTGGAAAGCGTCGCGATCCTCGACATCGACCAGACGGATATCGAGTATTTCAATCCCTCGAACCGCTTTGACGCCGAGGGCCTGACTTCGGTGATCGAAGCCATCGAGGCGCGGCGCAAGCTGCGCAACGATATCGAGCAGGACACCATGCTGCAAATCCGCGCCCGCAACCTCGAGGCGGAAAAGCAATCGCTGGACATCGAGCGCGAAAGCGAAAGCGCCCGGCTGGAGCAGGAACGCGAGATCGAGTTTCGCCGGGCGCAGCAGCGCGCCGTGCTGGCGCGTGAACGGTCGGAGCGCGAGAAGGAGGCGGAGCAGGCGACACTGCTTTCCCGCGAGGCCATCGAAACCGCGCGCATCTCGAACGAGGAACAGATCGCCGAGGCGCGCATCGCGTCCGAGCGGCGCATTCGCCAGCAGGAAATCGAACGCCAGCAGGTGATCGACGCCGCCGAAATCGCCAGCCGCGAGACCATCGAAAAGGCGCGCATCGCGCAGGACCGCACCCTGACCGAGGCGCGGATCCAGACCACGAAGGACACCGAATCCGCCGATATCGCCGCGAAGGAGGCCATCGAGAAGGCCCGCATCGCGCAGGAACGGGTGCTGACACAGGCGCGGATCGCCAAGGATCTGGAGACTCAGTCCTCGGAAATCGGGCGCAAGAAGTCGGTGGACGAGGCCGAGATCTCGGCCCGCGAGGTGATCGAGAAGGCGAAGATCGCCCAGCAGAAGCAGATCACCGAGGCAAGGATCGCGCTGGAACGCACCACGCGCGAACAGGAAATCGCCCGCAACCTCGCCATCGAAGAGGCCGAGATCGCCGCGCGCGAAGCCGCCGACAAGCTGCGCATCGCGCAGGAGCAGGTCATCAGCGCCGAACGCATCGCGTCCGACAAGGCAACCCGCGCGCTGGAAATCCAGCGGCGCCAGGCGCTGGACGAGGCCGATATCGCCGCGACAGAGGCCGTTTCGCGCGAGCGCATCGCGCAGGAGGAGCGCCTCTCGCTGGAACGCATCGAAAGCGAAGAGCGCACGAAAGAGCGTGACGTTGCCCGCGAAGGCGCGGTCGAGGCCAAGCGCATCGACAAGGAAAAGCAGCTCGCCGCCGCCCGCATCGCCTATGAGCAGGACATGCGCGAACGCGAGATCGCCCGCAACCGCGCGGTGGACGTCGCCAACGCGGCGGCGCAGGAGGCGGTGAATGCCGCCCGCATCGCGGAACAGCTGAAGACCCGCGCGGCGGAATTGCTGCGCGATACCGAAATCCGCACCCGCGAGATCGAGCAGCAGCAGGCCGTCGAAGGGGCCGAGATCGACAGCCGCCGCGCTGTCGAGGCGCAGCGGATCGAGCGCGAGGCTCAGACCACCGCCGACAAGATCGCCCGCGACCAGAAGATCCGCGACCTTGAAATCGCCCGCAATCAGGCGCTGGACGCGGCGCAGATCGCCGCCGATCAGGCCGTTGAGGCCGCCCGCGTCGCCAAGCAGAAGACGGTGGACGCCGAGAAGATCCTCGCCGACCAGGATCTGGACGCCAAGCGGCTGGAACGGCGCAAATATCTGGAACAGCTGGAAATCGCCCGCGTCCAGGCGCTGCGCGAGGCCGAGATCGCCAGCCAGGAAGAGGTGGAGCGCGCGCGCATCGCCTCGGAACGGGGTCTCGACGACGCCCGCATCGGCCACCAGACTGAACGCCGCCGCCTGGAAATCGCCCGAGAGCGCGCGGTGGAAGAGGCGTCGATGGAGAAGGCCATCGCCATCTACCAGAAGTCGCTGGACGAAAGCGCCGCGGCGGTCGAGGCCGAGAACGCCCGCGCCCGCGCGAACGAGGCCATCGAACGCGCCAAGACCGCGAGCGAGCAGGAGATTGCCAACCGCGCCAAGAGCGTCGGCGTCACCGCGGCGGAGCTCGAGGCCGAGCGCAAGCGCATCGCCGCCGAGGCCGAGAAGGTGCGCGCGGCGGTCGAGGCCGAGGCGCATCGCCTGATCAACGAGGCCGAGAACGTGCTGACCGACGGCGCCCGCGCCAGCCTGTTCAAGCGCAAGATGCTTGAGCATGTCGAAGGCATCGTCGCCGCTTCGGCCAAGCCGCTGGAAAAGATCAACGACATCCGCATCATGCAGCTGGGCGGCTCGGGCACGCAGGGGCTCGACTGGGCCAACGGCGCGCCGAACGGCGGCGGCGGGGGCAGCCCGACCGACGAGGTGATGAACTCGGCCCTGCGCTATCGCGTGCAGGCGCCCTTCGTGGACAGCCTGCTGAAGGACATCGGCGTCGACGGCGGCAACATCGCGCGCTCGGACATCTTCCGCAATGCCAGCGACATGAGCCGCGCCGCCAGCGAGGCCGCCCGCGCCAAGCCGAAGAAGGACGACACCTGATGGCCCGCGTCTTCGTCTCCTCCGTCATCAACGCCGAAGCCTCGGCGGTGTGGGAGCGCATCCGCGACTTCAACGCGCTGCCCCGCTGGCACCCCCGAATCCGCGACAGCCGGATCGAGGACGCGCTGCCCGGCGACAAGATCGGCTGCATCCGCAACTTCCACCTGCAAAGCGGCGAGACCATCCGTGAAAAGCTGATCGGCATGTCGGACTACGACCTGTTCTGTTCATACTCGATGCTGGAAGGGCCGATGCCGCTGTGGGACTACATGGCGACGCTCCGGCTCACCCCGATCACCGACGGCAACCGCACCTTTGCCGAGTGGTCGGCAGAGTTCGAATGCGACCCCAAGGACGAGGCCGATCTGGTCGACGGCATCGGCACGAACGTCTTCCAGGGCGGTTTCGACGCGCTCAAGCGCCACTTCGGGGGCTAGGCGTGGTCGCGCTGGTGAAAAGCACGGTGATCGAGGCCCCGATCGAGGCGGTCTGGGAGGTGCTGCGCGACTTCAACGGCCACGACCGCTGGCATCCGGCGGTGGACACCAGCGCCATCGAACGCGGCTATCCTTCCGACAAGATCGGCTGCGTGCGGCGCTTCAAGCTGGCCGACGGGTCAGAGCTACGCGAACAGCTGCTGACGCTGTCGGATGCCGAGACGGCCTTCGCCTACTGCCTGCTCGATACGCCGATCCCGCTGTGCAACTATGTCGCCCATGTCCGCCTGATCCCGGTGACGGACGAGGACCACACCTTCTGGCACTGGGCCTGCCGCTTCGACCCGCCGCCCGAACGGCGCGACGAGCTGGTGAACATGGTCGGCACCAACATCTACGACGCCGGATTCGCCGCCGTTCGCGCGCATCTGGGGCTGGAGGCGCGTCATGCTGAGCGTTGAGACCTACCCGACCCTGGCCGAGGCGTCGCAGGCGATGACCGACCGCTCGCGCTTCCTGGCCGGGGGCACGCTGGTGATGCGCGCGGTGAACTACGGCGACCAGGGGTTCGACCGGATCGTGCGCGCGCGGCAGGTGGATCGCGACATCCGCACTGAGAGCGGCGGCCTGCGCATCGGGGCCGGGGCGACGATGGCCGATGTGCTCGCCTCGCGCGATGCCGCCCTGCTGCATGTCGTTGCCGCCCGCATCGGCGGCCCGGCGGTGCGCAACATGGCGACCGTGGGCGGCAACCTCTTCGCGCCGAACCCTTATGGCGAGTTCACCACGGCCCTGCTGGCGCTCGACGCGCAAGTCGTCGGGGTCAATGGCCAGACAACCCCCATCGAAAGCTTCCTGTCGGGCCGCGCCCACCATCGCGGACTGATCGCCGCCGTGACCGTGCCGCGCGTCAGCGAAGGCGACTTCCGCTTCCTGAAAGCTACCCGCATCAAGCCCAAGGGCGTCGCGATCATGACCATTGCGGCGACGCTCACGCGCGGCGACACGCGGCTGGCCTTTGGCAACATGGGGCCGACGCCCCTGCGCGCGAAATCCGCCGAACGCGCGCTGAACAACGCGACGCTGGACGAACGCGGGATCGCGCAGGCGCTCGAGGTCTGCACGCAAGACCTGCAACCCGCCGACGATCCGCTCGCTTCGTCCTGGTACCGCCGCGAGGTCGCGCCGGTGCATCTGAAACGCCTGCTGCTGAACGGAGGGCGCCGCTGATGCCCAAGACCCCGCTCACCTTCACCTTGAACGACGGCGAGGTCGCGGTCTTCGTCGACCCCGGCGCATCGCTGATCGACGTGCTGCGCCGCGGCGTCGGCGACCTGACGCCCAAGCAGGGCTGCGCCCAGGGCACCTGCGGCGCCTGCACCGTGCTGATCGACGGCAAGCCGCACCTGTCCTGCCTGACGCTCGCCGAAACCGTCGAGGGCCGCCGCATCGACACCACCGCCGGGCTGGCGGGGGGGCCGAACCTGCATCCCTTGCAGAAGGCGTTCATGGAGGGCTTTTCGGCCCAGTGCGGCTTCTGCACCTCGGGGATGCTGATGGCGTCCAAGGCGCTGCTCGACCGCACGCCCAACCCGACCCGCGACGAGGTGATCGAGGCGATTTCCGGCAACCTTTGCCGCTGCACCGGATACGAGCCGATCGTGGACGCGATCCTGTCGGCGGCACAGCAGGGGGGCGCGCGATGACCAGCATCGAGTTCCGCAAGGATCTGTTCGCGGACGAACGCGACGACACCCTGAAGGAGATCGGCAAGCCGACGATCCGGCAGGACATCCTGGGCCACGTCACCGGGCGCACGCCCTTCTACGACGACCACCAGTTCGACGGCCTGTTGCACATGCGCGCTGTCCGCTCGCCGCACCACCACGCCGAGATCCGGCGGATCGACATATCGGCGGCGGAAAAGATGCCTGGCGTGCGCCGCGTGGTCACGGCGAAGGACGTGCCGAACAACCTCAACACGCTGCTGTCGCTGATCAATTTCGGCCGCGACGACGAACCGCTCTGCGCGCATGACAAGGTGCGCTACAAGGGTGAGACCGTCGCCTGGGTAATTGCCGACACCGAACGGCAGGCGCGGGACGCCTGCGCGGCGGTTCGGGTGGACTACTCGGTGCTGCCCCATGTGCTCGACGTGGAGGAGGCGCTGAAACCCGACGCGCCGGTGATCAACCACATCTATCCGAACAACACCTTCGATTACCACGACCGCTACGACCACCAGAAGCTGCGGTTCGGCGACGTGAATGCGGGTTTTGCCCGCGCCGATCACATCGTCGAGGCCGAATACCAGATGTCGCCTATCGAGCAGGCCCCGATCGAGACCTGCGGCGCCATCGCCGCGCCCGAAACGAATGACCGCTTCGTCTGTTACACCAACACGCAGGCGCTGTTCTTCTCGCTCGGCACCACGGCGAAGCTTCTGAACATCGCCTCGTCCCGGCTGCACTTCATCGGCGGCACTGCCGGGGGCGGGTTTGGCGGCAAGGTGGATTCGATTGTCGAGCCGACCGCCGTGCTGGGGGCGATCCTGACCGGACGCCCGGTGCGCTTTGCCTGGGACCGCGCCGAGGAAATGCAGGTCGGCGCGCCGCGCGGGGGCGAGCGGTGGCGGATCAAGGACGGCGTGATGCGCGACGGGCGGATCGTGGCGCGCGAGTTCTCGGGGTTCTTCGATTCGGGCGCCTACATGCGCCTGTCGCCCTATGCGATCATCAAGGCCACGGGGCATATCCCCGGCCCCTACACGATCCCCAACGTCGCCTCGAACGTCTATTGCTGTGTCACCAACCGCACGCCCGCGACCGCGATGCGCGGCTTCGGCATCACGGCGGTGGACTTCGCCATCGAATGCCACATGGACCGCGTGGCCGAGGTGGTCGGCATGGACCCGATCGAGCTGCGCATCCTCAACGCCTACCGCGACGGCGACATGAAGGCGCACCGCCGCGCCGCCAAGAACACCGCGCTGATCGAGTGCTGCCAGGTGGTGGCCGACAAGGCGAACTGGCCGCTCTCGGCGGAGGCGCGCGCGCAGTCGTCCCTGCGCGGCGGCGGCGGCGAACGCGCGGCGATCCCCGAGACCGCGACCGACACCGAGGGGCGGATCGGCGAACGCCGCGCCGGGCGGGTCGCGTCCACCGCGCCCGCGGGCGGCACCGGGAAAATCCCTGCCGGAACCGCCTCCAAGGGCGTCAGCGGAGTCCCGGTCCAGAACCCCGACATGCAGATCGACGCCGACCGCATCGGCCACCGCATGGGCGCTGCACCCACGCCCGGGCCTACCCCCGCCCGCGCCCCGGCTCCGCCGCCGCGCGCGCCCGCCGCGCCTACGCCACCGGCGAGCTACCAGCCGCCACCCGCGCCGCCTGCGAGCTACCAGCCTCCGCCGCAACCGGTGGCCCCGCCCGCTGCCGCTCCACCAGCGCAAACCGGACCCTACACGCCAGCCGAACCCTTCTCCCGCGGCACGAAGCGCCCCGGCACGTCCCCCTTCACATCCGGCTTCCGGAGGCGCTGATGACCATTCACAAGGGCCGCGGTTTCGCCTGCATCAACTACCCCATCGGCATGAACCTGGGCGGCGACCCGGCGCAGGCACTGGTGCATTCGACCCCGGACGGCAAGTTCATGGTCGCCCTCTCCGCGATCGACCTTGGCCAGGGCATGAAGTCCGTCACCCGCCAGATCGCCGCCGAGACCATCGGAGTCCCTGTCGAGGATGTCTACGTCGACACCGCCGACAGCGATACCGGCCCGCACGACATGGGCTCCTTCGCCTCGCGCGGGACGCACCGTGTCGGCAACGCCGTGATCCGTGCCTCCGCCGAGGCGAGGAAGCAGATGATGGAAGCGGCGGCGGAGGAACTGGAAGTCAACGCCGCCGACCTCGACACCGACGGCAAGGGCAACATCCACGTCAAGGGCGCGCCGTCGCGATCGATCACCGTGGCCGAGACCGCCATCGCGGCGCAGTTCAAGCAGGGCCGCACCTTGGCCGGGCGCGGCATCTTCCTTATCCCGCCTTCCGAGGCCAACCCCGAGACCGGCGAGCAGACCCCCGTGACCTGCTTCGCCCATGCCGCGCTGGTGGTGGAGGTCGAGGTGGACGACGAGACCGGCGACGTCGAAGTCACCGCCATCAACTCCGCCTATGAAGTGGGCCGCGCGCTGAACCCCAAGCTGGTGGAACAGCAGCTGATCGGCGGGGCCTGGATGGGGGTCAGCCATGCTCTGTATGAAACGACCGAGCCCTATTACCCCGCGCGCGACCACGGGCCCGAGGACTTCAACACCTACCTGATGCCCGGTCCCGGCCAGATCGTGCCGCATCACATCGCCGTGCTGGAACGCCCCGCCGAGGACGCGCCTTTCGGCGGCAAGGGCCCGGGCGAGATGTGCGCGAACCCCGTGCTGCCCGCCGTCGCGAATGCCGTCTACAACGCCGTCGGCGTGCGCTGCGACCGCCTGCCGATCACGCCCGAGAAGGTCTTGCGTGGCATCCGCGCCAATGGCGGCGCCAGGCCGAAGGGCCGCGCCTGATGGTGGTCCGCCCGGTCATTGCCGGCATGAAGGATCCGCCCGCGCTGCAACGCGCGCTGGTCGATGCGCAATACCTGGCGGATGACGCGCTGGCGACGGCGGCCTACCTCGCGCTGGCGCTGGGCAAGCCGCTGCTTCTGGAAGGCGCCCCGGGCGTGGGCAAGACCGAAGCGGCGAAAGCCTTGGGCGGCGTGCTGGGCCGGCAGGTGATCCGCCTGCAATGCTTCGAAGGCATCGACGCCGGCGCGGCGCTTTACGAATGGAACTACCCCCGCCAGATGCTGGCGATCCGGCAGGCGGGCGAGGACTTCGTGAACCTCTACGCCGAGGATTTCCTGCTGGAACGCCCCTTGTTGCAGGCGTTGCGCAATCCCCGCGACACGCTGCTGCTGATCGACGAGATCGACCGCGCGGACCACGAATTCGAGGCTTTCCTGCTGGAATTCCTGTCCGACTTCACGATCTCGATCCCCGAGACCGGCACCGTGCGCGCGACGCAGGCCCCGGTGGTGGTGCTGACCTCGAACCGCACCCGCGACCTGCACGAGGCGCTGCGGCGGCGCTGCGTCTATCACTGGATCGACTACCCCGATCCGGCGCTCGAAGCGCGCATCGTGATGACCCGTGCAGGCACGGTGGCGCGGGCGACGGCCGAGGCGGTGGTGGCCTCGGTCGGGCTGCTGCGCGCCGAACCGCTGGCGAAACCGCCGGGCGTGGCCGAAACGGTCGAATGGGCCGAGGCGGCGACGCTCTTGAACGCGCAAGGCGCGCATTGGCCCGAGGCGTTCCGCCGCGCCATCGGCGTCGCGATCAAGGACCATGACGACATGGCCTATCTGTCCGACCGCCTGTCCACCATCCTGCCGGGCGAGGCCGCATGACCCCCCGCGCGCTGGCCCCCTTCCTGCAATTCGCGCAGGTGCTGCGCCGCGCGGGCTTTGCCGTCTCGCCGGACCAGACCACGGACTTCATCGCCGCCGTCGGCCTGCTGGGGCCGCGCGACATGACCGACATCCACCGCGCAGGGCGCGCGCTCTTCGCCATCCCGCCCGAACGGCTGGCCGAATACGATGCGCTGTTCCGCGCGGTGTTCCTTGGCCAGGTGATCCAGGCCCCCGTGGCGGGCGAGGACGACGACGAGACGCAGGCGCACGAGCCGTCGCAAGCCACCGTCGATCTTGACGCCGCCCAGGACCAGACCGAGGTCGGGGCCGAGGCGACTGGGCTGGAGTTGCTGTCGCAGCGCGCGCTGGCCCCCGACGACGCCAACGCGGCGCTGATGCGCCTGCAACGCGAGGCCGCCCGCGCCCTGCCGCGCCGCCTGTCCTACCGCTATCGCCGCGCGCGTCGCGGACGTCGCGTCGACCTGCGCCGCACCCTGCGCGAGGCGGCGAAACGCGGCGGCGACGTGCGCGACCTGTTCCACGCCCAGCGCAAGACCCGACAACGGCGCATCCTGCTGCTGGTCGATGTCTCCGGCTCGATGAAGGATCGGACCGAGCCGCTATTGCGTCTTGCCCATGCCGTGGTGCAGGCCGCCGACCGGGCCGAGGTCTTTACCCTCGGCACGCGCCTCACCCGCATCACCGCGCCGCTGCGCCCAACGGATGCCGCGCAGGCGCTGGGCCGCGCCAGCGCCGCCATTGCCGACATCGACGGCGGCACCCGCATCGGCGACGCGCTGCAGGCCTTCCTGAACGTGCCGCGTTTCTCGGCCTTCGCGCGGGGCGCTGCGGTGGTGGTTCTGTCCGACGGCCTCGAACGCGGCTCGCCCGCCGCGATGCTGGACGCCGTGGCGAAGCTCAAACGCCGCGCCTGGCGGCTCGACTGGCTGTCGCCGCTGGCCGCCGACCCGGACTATCGACCCGCCACCGAGGGGCTGAAGGCCATCCTTCCCTACCTCGACCACCTCGGCAACGGCGCCAGCACCGACGCCGTCGCCGACCACATCCTGACAATGGCACACGCATGATCGACGCCCATCACCACATCTGGCGGCAGGCCGACCTGCCCTGGCTCAACGGTCCGGAACAGCCCCGCATCTTCGGCCCCTACCGCGCCATCATGCGCGATTACTCGCTGACCGAATTTGCCGCCGACATCGCCGGGACCGGCATCACGAAATCCGTCTACGTCCAGGCCAACTGGCCCACCGCGCGGTTCGAGGATGAGGTCGCCTGGGTGCAGGGCGAGGCCGACGCCCACGGGCTGATCGCGGGGATCGTCGGATACGCCGACTTCGCGCAGGAAGACGTCCGCGACCAGCTTGACCGCCTGCGCCCCTACCGCCTGATGCGCGGTATCCGGCAGCAGTTCCACTGGCACGAAAACCCGCTTTACCGTTTCGCCGCAGACCCCGACCTCTGCCGCAACCCGACCGTGCAGAAGAACGTCGCCCGCCTCGCCGACTACGGGTGGAGTTTCGACCTGCAAGTCTTCGCCTCGCAGATGGCCGGCGCGGCGGACCTGGCGCGGGCCTGCCCAGAGACGACCTTCATCCTGCAACATGCGGGCATGAAGGAGGACACCAGCGCCCAGGGCCACGCGGCCTGGAGCGACGGCATGAAGCGCCTCGCCGACCAGCCCAACGTGGTCACGAAGCTCTCCGCCTTCGGGACATTCATCCATCGCAACGACCCGGCCTTCATTGCCGAGATGGTTCACGACACCGTGGACATCTTCACCGCCGACCGCTGCCTCTACGGCTCGAACTTCCCAATCGAGAAACTGTGGACCAGCTACACCCAGCTGTTCCACGCCTTCCGCGCCGCTGCCGCCGACCTCGGCCAGTCCCAACAAAACGCCATCTTCAACGACACCGCAGCCCGCGTCTACCGGCTGTAAAGGAGGACTCCCATGGCCCTGCAGATCCACATCCTCGACTACGGCGACATCGAGCTGGAAACCAGCTTTCTCGTCCTCGGCCACGAATGCGGCCGCATCCGGCGGGTGCCGGTCTACGGCTTCCTGATCACCGGGGGCGAATATCCCATCGTCGTCGACACCGGCTATCGCGACAACGCGATCATGGAATCCCTCGGGATGCGCGGCCTGCAGTACCACGACAACATGATCGAGAACCAGCTGGCCAAGCACGGCCTGCGCCCCGCCGACATCCGCTATGTGCTGCACACCCACCTGCACATCGACCACGCCGGCAAGGACGACAAGTTCCCGATGAACACCACCGTCGTCATCAACCGGCGCGAGATGGAGTTCTCGGTCTCGGGCATCATGTTCCCGCAGTATCCCAAGCCCGACATCAAGCACCTGGTCGACCGCATCTACGAACCCGAGGCGATGCGTTTCCTCGACCTCGACATCACCGGCGCGGAAGAGATCATTCCCGGCGTCTGGTGCGAGCGCGCGGGCGCGCATACGGAAGGCAGCATGAACGTCATCGTCGAGACCGCCGAGGGCCTCGCCTGCATCTGCGGCGACGTGATCTACGACTTCAACGACCAGATCGTGAACCACGTCTATACCAACAACTGGATGGAGCCGCGCGTGACCGGCAACCATTCGGAAAGCAAGCGGGCCGAAAAGGGCGCGATCAAGAAACTGCTGAACAACTACACCTTCCTGCTGCCGATCCATGACCGCCCGGCGAAGATCGAACGCCAGCGCGTCGTCGGCCGCCTCGGCATGTCGGTCCCCGGCCCAATGACCGAGACGGTGCCCAACCGTCCCTGGTTCCCGGTGTAAGCCATGTCGCACACCGCCCTCTCGGACCGCTTCCATGCGCTGATCGACATCCACGCACCCGTCCACCAGCTTGGTACCGGCTTCACCTTCACCGAAGGCCCGCTGTGGCACCCGGTGGAGCAGACGTTGATCTTTTCCGACATGCCCGCAGACACCCGGCGCAAATATACGCCGGGGCAGGGGGTGAAGGAGATCCAGAAGCCCTCGAACAAGGGCAACGGGATGACCTATGACGCCGACCTCAACCTGCTGGTCTGCGAACACTCGACCAGTTCCGTGGTCCGCATCCGCCCCGACCTGACGCGCGAGGTGCTCTGCACCCACTTCCAGGGGCGCGAGCTGAACAGCCCCAACGACATCGTCGTGGGCAATGACGGGTCGATCTACTTCACCGACCCGACCTATGGCCGGATGGAGCACTTTGGCGTCCCGCGGCCCACGCAGCTGGGCTTCCAGGGCGTCTACCGCCTGCCCCCCGGCCACCGTCCGGGGGACGAGCCGCAGCTGGTGGTGGACCGCTACCTGTTCGGACAGCCGAACGGCCTGTGCTTCTCGCCCTGCCAGCGCTGGATGTGGGTGAACGACACCGAACAGGCCAACATCCGCATGTTCGACGTCGCTGCCGACGGCAGCCTGACCAATGGCCGCGTTTTCGCCGGCGGGATCAAGGACGAACTCAAACCGGGCCTGCCGGATGGCATGAAAGCCGACAAGGACGGCAACCTCTACGTCACCGCCCCCGGCGGCGTCTGGGTCTATTCGTTCGAAGGCGAGCTGCTCGGCAAGATCGAATGCCCCGAGATGGTGGCGAACCTGCACTGGGGCGGCGCGGACTGGAGCACGCTGTATCTCTGCGCCTGCACCTCGCTCTACTCCGTGCAGACGAAGACGCGCGGGCGCGACGAGCCCTTCATGTATCCCCGCAGCAAGCCCGCAGCGGCCCAGCCCGCACCCGCCTTGCAACTTCAGGACAGGCTGGACTTCCGCATCGACGGGCGGCGGACGGCCTTGATCCTTCAGGACATGCAGAACGACGTGATCTCGGACGGCGGGGCCTTCGCCGCCTCGGGCGCACCGGACCACGCGCGGGCGCAGAACGTCGTCGCCAACGCCGCCCGCCTGGCCGAGGTCGCGCGCGCGAAGGGTGTGCTCGTCCTGCACGTCTGGTTTATCTGCGAACCCGGCCATCCGTCGATGGCGCAGCATGCCGGACTCTACCAGGGACTGGTGGCCGAAAACGCCATGGTGCGCGGCACCTGGGGCGCGGCCCCGGTCGCCGGTCTGGAACCCAGGCAAGGCGACCTGATTGTCGAGAAGATGAGCATGTCGGCGTGGGAGACCTCGCGGCTGGAAACCTACCTGCACCACGGCGGCCGCGACACCATCATCAACTGCGGCTGCTGGACCAACATGAGCGTCGAACACACCGCCCGCACCGGGGCCGACAAGGGCTTTCACATGATCGTCCCCCAGGATGCCTGCTCGACCATGAACGCCGACTGGCACCGCGCCTCGATCGACTACGCGATGCAGAACGTCGCCACGGTGACCAGCGTCGATGCGGTGATCGCGGCGCTGGGGTAGGGGACTTGTGATGATCGTTCCTGATACGGTCGCGACACACAACGAGCGGGTCAAACTCCATTCCGGTGCCCTGAACGCGACCGGACTGACCCTGATCGCCTTGGGCTTCCTGCGGCCCTTGACCGAGAACAGGCTCGTCGTCGTAACGGAAAGTCAATCATTCGAAGCCACAGTCGCGGCACTGAAAGGCGGAACATCGCAAGCGTGGTCGCAGAAATGGCTCAATCCCGAGCTTCAGCCGTTGGTGGAACAAAGTGCCCCCGGCGTTTTCTCGACGATTCCCAGTTTTGCCTGGTTCGTGATGGGGGGACTGGCTTTACACCTGATGGCGCCCTACGTTCTTCGTTACATGAGAAAGGCGGCTTGAAATGAACATGGTCGAGTTCCTGCTGCCCATAGCGGCAGTTTTCGCCGGTGCTATCGTCGTTCTCTACATGCGGCGCGAGACGAGAAGTCTGGACGAAGGTTCCAGTCCCAAACACACTCCGGCAGAATAGACGGGCTTCGCGGCCTGCAACTTTCCCGTTGCTGGATATCATGTCGACATCGGTTGGCAGTCATCGAGACAATGGCAACGTCAGAGGTCGCCAGCTCACTCGATATCTGAGCTGGTGAATTGCGACCGGCACAACGTGTCGCGTTGAGCCGGTCATCTTGCTTGATCCCCGCTCAGAACACAAAGTCCGCCGCGATCATGAACAGGGGAGGCATCTCGCGCAGGGTGATGGACGCGGTGTCGGTGTTCCCGTCGCCATCGAGGTCCAGCGTATCGGCCACGTCGTCGCTGTCGAGGTCGAGGCGGATGGTGAAGGTATCCTCGCTGGAGTCGATCAGCAGCTGGTCGAAGGTCAGCGCCGCGCCGCCGTTGATCGCGCGCAGGCCGGTCAGGTCGATCAGGTCGCTGTCGAAGACGAAGTCGTGGATCTCGTCCGTCCCGAAGGCGCCCGAGAAGACGAAGACGTCGCGCCCGAGGCCACCGGTCATGATGTCGTTGCCGGTGCCGCCGTCCAGCCTGTCGTCGCCGTCGCCGCCCATCAGCCGGTCATCGCCCGCGCCGCCCGCCAGCACGTCGTCGCCGTCGCGCCCGTCCAGCAGGTTGTGCCCCGCGTTGCCGGTCAGCAGGTTGTCGACGTGGTTGCCGATGGCATCGGTGTCGCCGCTGCCGGTCAGCGTCACGTTCTCGACGTTCAGACCCAACGTGTAGCTGCCCGAGGTCTCGACCGTGTCGGTCCCGGCGTCGTCGCCCTCGATGATCTGCGACGCCACGGCCCCGATGCGATAGGTGTCGTCGCCGTCACCGCCAGCCAGCCGGTCCTCGCCGGTCAGGTCGATCAGGATGTCGTCGCCGTCCCAGCCGTACAGACGGTCCACGCCCGCCTTGCCGTCCAGCACGTTGTCGCCGTCGTTGCCGTGCAGCGTGTTGTCCAGCCCGTTGCCGGTGCCCTTGAGGGTCTTCTCGCCGATTAGACGCAGCACCTCGACATTGTCCCCCAGGGTGTAGTTGACCGAGGCTGCGACCTCGTCGGTGCCCTCGTCCGCCTTCTCGATCACGCGGTCGCGCAGCAGGTCGACGATGTAAACATCGTCGCCCAGCCCGCCGGTCATCTTGTCGATGCCGGTGCCGCCGTCGAGCCGGTCGTTGCCCTCGCCGCCGGCAAGGATGTCCCTGCCCGCGCCCCCGAAGATCTGGTCGACACCGGTGCCGCCCGAGATCCGGTCGTTGCCGGCGCCGCCGCTCAGCAGGTTCGACCCCGAGAACTCGATAAGGATGTCGTTGCCCGCCCCGCCCATCAGCGCGGATCCTTCGAGGCTGCCGATCAGCACATCGCGGCGCGCCGTGCCGATCACTACCTCGATCCCCAGCAGCAGGTCGGTATCGCCGTGGGTGTCGCGCGCGATGCCCGCACCCGGCGCGTCCGGCAGGGCCGTCCCGGTCAGGTCCACCAGCACCCCGTCGATGGTCACGGCGCGCTTGCCGATGATGCCCTTGGGCACCACATGGGTCGATGTGCCGGTCTCCTGCGAGTAGTCCACCACGTCCTGCTTGCCATGCCCGCCGATCAGCACGTCGTCGCCTGCGCGACCGACCAGCGTGTCGTTGCCGTCGCCGGTGTCCAGCACGTCGGCGTCGTCACTGCCCAGGAACAGGTCGTCGTAGGCCGTCGCCACGATCTTCTCGACCGACACCAGGTCGGCGATAGCGCGCACGTCGCCTTCAAGGTCGATCCAGTCGAGATCGTTCGTCGTCACCTCGACCGCGCGTTTCAGGTCGACGTGGATCGCCGCCTGGAACTCCGAGAAGTCGGCGGTGTCCTGCCCGGCGCCCAGACGCAGCACGTCAAAGCCGCCCTGGCCGGCCTCGTGGGCATATATCACCGTGTCGGCCTTCCTGCCGCCCTTGAACAGATCGTTGCCAAGGCCGCCCGCGACCGCCTCGATCCGGCTCAGCTTGTCGGTCCAGTCCTGCCGGGTGCTGGTGACATTCGTCACCAGCTTGGTCATGTCGAACACCAGCCGCCCCGACACGCCCGAGTAATCGGCGATGTCAAAGCCCTTCTTGTCCAGCTTGCCGTTGTCGCCGTCGATCTTGTCGTTGCCGCGTCCGCCGTAGATGCGGTCGTTGCCCAGGCCCCCGACAACCACGTCGTTGCCATTTCCGGCCTCGAGGAACTCGTCCGCGCGGCTGCCCAGCAGGCGGTCGTTTCCGGCGCCGGTCAGAACGTGCTCGAAGTTCTTCACCACGTCGCGGCCGATCCCGGCCTTGCCGGTGCTCAGATCTCGTGCCAGCCCCTTGCTCAGGTCCACCAGGATGTCCGAGCGCGCCGCGGAGTAGTCGATTCCGTCCACGCCCTCGCCACCGTCATAGCGGTCGTCGAACCGGCGGCGGCTGACCCCGGCCATCAGCAGGTCGTCGCCGCCTCCGCCGTTGAACAGATCCCTGCCCATGCCGTCCTCGAAGACGCTTTCGCTGTCGTCGCCGTGGAAGATGTCGCGGAATCGGGTGCCTTCGAACAGGTCGAACCCGTGGATCCTGCTGACCACGCCGGTGCCGTCGGTGAAGGTGCCGCTGGTCCCCGCCACCGCATCCGCAGCGTTCAGATCGACGATGATGCCCTGCGTCGCGGTCTCGACGCTGAACAGCATGTCGAAGCCCAGGCCGCCGAAGTAGATGCCGCCTGTGTTGCCGTCGGCGATCTTCACCACGTCGTTGCCCAGGCCCAGGTCGAAGACATGCGCGCCGGCGGCGTCCAGCACCACGTCGGACAGATGCGTACCGATGACCTTTTCCACGTTGCTGGCGGTCAGGACGCGGCGCGCGACTGCGCCGCCGTCTTTCACCTCGGCCACCAGCGCCTGGCCGATCTGGCTGGTGAACCATACGCGCTGTTCGTAGTCGGCGAGGTCGATCGTATCGACGCCCTCGCCGCCGTCGAAGGTGTCGTTGCCGTTCTCGTCCGCCTCCGTCCCGGCGATGTCATGGCCGCCGTGGTAATAGACGTCGTCGCCGTCGCCACCGGTGGCCTCGTCGCTGCCCGCGCCGCCGATCATCGCGTCGTGGCCGTTCTCGCCGTAGAGCTTGTCGTCGTCCTCGCCGCCGTCGAGCAGGTCGTTGCCTTCGCCGCCCTTCAGGTAATCGGTGCCAAGGTCGCCGAACACACGGTCGTCGCCGTCGCCGCCGTCCAGGGTGTCGTTGCCGGCCAGACCCAGCAGATAGTCGCTGCCCCCGGCGCCCTTCAGCACATCGTCGTCGCCGCCGCCGGTCAGGGCGTTGTTGGCCTCGTCGCCGGTCAGCCAGTTGCGGCCCAGCCAGGTGCCGATCACATGCTCGATGCTGCTGAAATGGTCGCCCTCCGCCGCGCCGCCAGTGCCAACGCCGGTCCCGAGATCGACAATCGTGAGGCTGTTCGCGTCGCCCATCAGTTCGAAGTTGACGACATCCTCGCCCGCGCCGCCGTCGAACAGGTCCAGGCCGCCGCTGCCCATCAGGACATCGTCGCCCGCCCCGCCATGCAGCACGTCGCGCCCGGCCGAGCCGTGCATCAGGTCGTCGCCGTCGGTGCCATGCTCCTGCCGGATGTCGAACGGGTCCGAGCGGGCATCGGTCGGATCGTCCTCGGTCCGCGCCAGCGCGCTTTGCGAGGCATCCGCCACCAGAAGGTCGGCAATCGCCTTGGTGCCGCCCCGGGCGACGACGGTCATTCCGTTGTGGTCGCCGCTGTCTCCGATGAAGAAGCCCTGGATCGTCACGGTGCCATAGGCATGGTGCATCACCACATCCATCCCGGATCGGGTGGCGGTGATGTCGCTTACGTTTTGCTCGTAGACGAAGATCTGGCCGCCGTTGCGGCCTTCCATCACGATGGTGACGTCGGAAGCGGTATGGGCGATGACATAGGTATCGAACCCCCCGACACCTGACAGGGTGCTGCCTGATCCAAGGGCATAGAGCGTATCGTTGCCGTTCCCTCCTACGATCAAGCCGCCCTTGAGCCCGCTCATCAGCGTTACGTCGCGGTCGGCTGAATGGTCGCGATTGTCCTTGTAACTGGACAGCCTGACACTTTCGACGCCGCTATAGGTGACTTCCACGCCGCCGTGGTACCCGAAGGACAAGTTGCGTCCGTCCGCGTCGGTGCTTCCTGCCAGCTTCTCTTTCAGCGTGTAGTATTCCCCGCTGATGTTGCTCCAGTCGCTTGCGCTTTGGGTGGCGGCCCTCAGCGTATAGCCAAGGCCATCAACCTTGTACCAGGCGCTCAGGGCCGCGCCCTCGCCGGTCGAGGAGTGGTAATGGAATTCGATCTTGTCGAAGCCGGTGCCGCCATCCACCTCGGCGTTCGAGCCTTCTACGATCAGGCGGTCGTCGCCCGCGCCGCCCTTCAGCACGTCCAGCGCGGTGTTGCCCGTGCCAAAGAACCCGCCGGACATGAGGGTGTCGTTGCCGTCGCCTCCGTCGATATAGTCGGCCCCGCCGTTGCCGAACACGACGTCATCCGTCGCCCCCAGCAGCAGGAAGTAGCTCTCGAAGCCGGACAGGATGCTGCCCGGAATGACGTCCGCGCCGATCGTGTAGGCCGTCGTGAATTGTCCCGTCCAGGAATTCGCAAAGTGATCGCTGCGGCCCAGGTACACCTGCTCGGATTGATCGCGGAAATCGCCGACGAAACGGTCGTTGTCCCCCTCGCGCTCGCCGCCAAGGTAGGTGCCGCCGCCCATCCACAGGATCAGGTCGTCATAGGCGTCGCTGCCGGCGATGCTGACGGCCTCGAATCCCGTGACCGAGGCCATGCTGCTTTGCGTGCCGACGCCCAGGGCCATTCCGGGATTGGCGCGGATATCGTCCAGCAGCGCGATCATCTGGTCGTTGCTGCGCGGCTGGCCGATGAAATACTGCCACGCGCCCGCGCCGTGGTTGAGCCCCTCGATCCCCAGGGCGCCGTCTTCGACCTTGATCGCCAGCGTATCGACGCCCGCGCCGCCATCGAGAATGGTCTTCTTGGAGAAGCCCGGACCATTGGCCGCGGCGGTCCATTTCACGGTGTCCTTGCCGTCGCCCGCCAGCGCCACGTCCCGGCCCTTGCCCATATCCAGCAGGTCGTCGCCGTCGCCGGTCTCGAACCAGTCGTCCAGTGCCCCGCCGATCAGGTTGTCGTCCGAAGCGGTGGTCTTCAAAATCGCCCGTTCCATGCCACGGACCGTCACCCCGCCTTCCATCTGGCCGAAGGGGCCGATGCCGGCGATGCTGAAATTGATGCCATGATCGAAGGCGCTGAAGTCCGCGACAAAGACGTCGGCGTCGCCCTCGGATTCCCCGCCGTCATAAACCGAGCCGTTCAGGTAAAGGACCAGGTCGCTCTTTGCGTTCGACCCGAAGATGTCGACATGCTCGATCTCCTCGAAGGTCGCGACGGTGTTCAGGTTTTCGTCCTCGCCGGGGAAGGGCGCGATATCGGTGAACGAGACCCCGAAGGTCTTGAACTGGGTGTCGACGTCCAGCGGATAATCCCAGGCTGTCTTGAGCGCCTCGGAGGACGCGCTCGCCCGCGTCGCCGTCAGCGACATCAGTCCCATGATGGACGACGGCAGATACCAGTTCAGCCCGGCCTGCTCCTTGCCGTCCGCGCGGATGACCAGCGTGTCGCCGAACTTGCCGTCGGTCCCGCCGAACATCCGGTCCTCACCGTTGTTGCTCCAGCGCAGGATGTCGTCGCCCGCGCCGCCTTTCAGCACGTCCGCGTCGCTGTTGTCGTCGTCGCCGCCCCAGAGATCGTCGTTCCCCGCGCCGCCGTCCAGGTAGTCGCCGCCCTTGCCGCGTGCGAGGCCGCCGCCGACCATGACGTCGGCCTTGTCGGTGCCCACCAGGTTGAACCGCTCGAACCCGCCGAATTCCGCCAGGCCCCAAAGCGACCGGCCGGGCCCGATCACCACGCCGTTCTTCTCGCCCAGGAGCTTTGCAATCGCGCCGAAATCGGCGATCAGCGTATCGTCGCCCGCACCGCCTTCGTAATAGGCGAGCAGATCCTTGCCCCAGCCGGTGAACAGCACCACGTCGTCGCCGCTGAACCGCGATGCGTCGCCGCCGGAGTGCCCGGCGTTGACCACCACATGCTCCACCGTCGCATCGAAAATGACCTCGTAGCGCATCACCAGCGTTCCCGGCCCGCCGTCGGTGTCGTTGTAGTCGAACAGCACATCGTCCCGGAAATACGAGATCGACGGGGCGGAACCCGCGCTCATGGCCGAGCTCATGGCGCTCAGCGTCGTCGCGCCGATGTAACTCGCATAGGCCGTCCGCAACGCGCCCAGGTCGTCCGTCC
Source organism: Pseudooceanicola sp. (assembly GCA_020441135.1). Taxonomy (GTDB): domain Bacteria; phylum Pseudomonadota; class Alphaproteobacteria; order Rhodobacterales; family Rhodobacteraceae; genus Seohaeicola_A. The sequence continues at coordinate 4,929 of JAGRMS010000018.1, read as the reverse complement.
GCGACGCCGCCGTGACCGACGCCGTGCCAAAGCGCAGTTGCAGCCCGTTGTCCCTGTCCTCGTCATACGCCTCTGACAGCGGCCCCAATACCGCTTCCAGATCGGTGCGCATGTCCGCGAAATCCGCAAGCGTCAGGTCGTTCTCGAACCCCGACCAGTGCAGCGCGGTATCGCGCCCGCCCTGGCCCGAGATCTTGTCCCGCGCCCGCACCGGGTAAAGGCCGGAAAAGGCGTTCTCCCAGCCGACGATTTCCTGGTTCAGCTCGTATTTCACCTCGATCAGGTCATGGCCCGGGTAGCTTGGCCCGGTCGGCTCCAGATCGGTCTCGACATAGTCGTCGCCGCGCCCCAGCAGAACCTCGTCGTTCCGGCTGTCCGCGCGCAGGTGGACCTGGTCGTGCCCGCCCGCCGTATCCAGGTAATCCTCGCCCCGCCACAGCACGATGGTGTCGTTGCCCGATCCCAGCCGCAGCACGACCTGTTCGATGCGGCCGACGACGATGCCCTCGGTGTGATCGTCCGGGTTGGCCGGAATGTCGATCCGCCGGAAGCCGCTATCCAGGGAGTTCGGCGCCGCCGCCATGAAGGCTTCGTTCATGTCCCAGTAAAATGACGCCGTCGGGTTGCTGGCGCCAAAGTCGGCAATCAGCACGTCGTAGTTGTCGGGGTTCAGCCGATTCCCGTTCGGGTCGCCGCCGTCGTAGTAGTGCCCCGAACCGCTGTCGTTCTCGTTCGCTTTCGGCGGCGTCTCGGCAGGGCTCAGCCCGCGCTTTTCCCAGTCCGGCGCGTAGTGTACGAGGATGTCGGCCTTGGCTCCGCCGATGATCGAGACCTCGTTGTAGATCTCGAGCATCGTGCGGCTGTCCGCACCCCGGCCCTCGAACCGCAGCCCGTACTGCGCCGAAGCGAGGTGCGCGGGGTCCGAGATCTGCCCCAGCATGTCCAGGATCGCTTTCCACTCCGACGAAGGCGTGGCAGAGGCAGAGCGGATCGAATTGCCGTCGCCGTCGATGATGTAGACGTTGAAATTGCCGTTTTGTGCCAGAGGGTTGTACGGGTTGTCAGAGCGAACGACATAGTAGTTCGGGTGCCAGATCTCGCTCTGGCTGACGGTCTCGCGCTGTCCGGGGTGCGCACGAACGACCGTGGTGCCCGGAACTGTGTGATTGTCGAAACGATCCCTCAGCCAGAACGAATAGCTGACTGCCGAGAATTCATCGGTGGGCTGGAAGTTATCGTCGAACGTCTGACCGATGTTCAGCTCACCCGTGATCTGCCGGTTCTCTCCATTGCGGACGTTGTCGATCCAAAGATAGTCCGGGGTCTTGTAGCCGGACTCTGACTGCAACTTCTGCGCTTCGATCCGCTTGACGTTCCAGTCCACCAGTTCGGCGACCAGCGGGTCGTTGATGTCAACGCCGGTCGGCAGGTCGTCCGTGTAGAAAACCTTGTATTCCGCTGTCTGGGTACCGAATTCGGATCCCGGGATGTTGATATCCCATTCCTTCAGCGACCAGCGGAACAGGGTCAGCGACGGATCGGGCAGCTTGATCGTCGGGCCGCTGACCAGGTCAATGCCCAGGACCGACCCCTGTAACATCGCAAGCTGAAGCTGGAAGTTCAGCGACAGGCCGAAGTCGTATTTGCCCGTCACATTCGGCATCGAATAGGTTGCCTTGATCGTCGCTTCGCCGGTGCCCTCCAGCTGGCCTTTTGTGACCGGGTCATAAAGCTTCAGCGCCGCAAAGCTGTCGTTTCCCGTCTTCATCAATTCCGCGACCGTGGTCGTCTTCTCGTCGCTCATCGCCTGGCCCTCGTCGTCGAAGGCCTGGATGGTGACGGTCAGGTCGGGCGGCGCGCCATTGTCGGTCGCGTCGTCGAACCTGCCGTTGAAATCCAGCGTGGTGATCTCGCTGAACGACAGGCCCACGTCCGCGGTGAGGTCCATCACCGTGAACTTGGCGATGCTCAGCGGGCCGACCTGCAGCTCTTTCTCGGCGAAGACCGTGTTTTCAAGGGTGATGCCAATGCCGGTCAGCGGCGGCGGCAGGGCCTTCAGCACCGACGTCAGGATCTTGTCCAGGTCGGCCTTCACCCCGACGAAGTTGTCGCCCTTGTTCTCGACGCTGACCCCGTACGAGTCGAACGCGTCCTCGTCCTGCTGGTTCGTGGGGGGCAGAGTCATGTAGAAATCGACGCCATCCAGCGCGTCGAGGAAGGACTTCTTGCCGCTTTGCGGCTTGGTCTTGCTCGCTTCCGGGAGCGAGTTGAACATGTCGTCGATCTTGTCCTTGTCCGTCGCGTTCAGGCCGCGGATATTGCCGGCCAGATAGTTTGCACCGGTGCCAAGCGCGCCTTTCAGGGCGAACAGCGTGATCGGCTCGGGCTTGATCGGATCGAACCAGTAGTTTTCCGGGTGCGGGTGTTCCAGCGTGTGCCGCGCGCCATCGCCGATGCCGAATTCGAAAACCAGCTTGATGCCCGCCTCGGCCGCCGCGCTGAAGCTGCGCGAGGTGACGCTCGACACCACCTTGCTGAAGCCCGAGATGTCGAAGGTCGCGGTGCTGTCGGTGTCGAGGTTGGCGTTGCCGATGACCGCATCCACCTCGGCGCGGAAGGTGGCGTCAAAGCTCGGGTCGCCCGGGAAGACGGCATAGGGAAGGAAGCCGATCTTGTATTCGGCCCAGATATGGTGGTCGCCGACATCGAAGTCCGGCGTGCCTTCCTTGATCAGGATGTCGGTATCCCAATAGGTCGTATACTGGGAATGCCCGCCGAAGGGCGAAAGGCCCTTCGCCTCGAAAACAAGCTGCTGGCCTTCGGTTGGCTTGGTTGCCATGACGGAACCCTCTCCATGCTTCGCGGTCCGTTCGGCACGAAGTGGAAAGTCCCATTCAACGCTTACCGGTATTCGCCATCAAAAAATGTCGGGGATTGGCAGCCGACACGACGAACCGGACAACCCGGAACCGCCGCCCTCCTGCGACTCGCAACCCCTCGCGGGACGGTATGCGCAGGAAAAAGAACCGAACAAGTTAATTCTTGTCTTGTGGTGAATTTAATATCTTGGCCGGCAAGACAACCGTGAATTGAATGGCGTTCACACGCCGGATTTCAGCAATTCCGACAACGGTTTGCGCCCGCGCTTGCGTTGCAGTTCAAACAGCCCGAGAGGGGTCCATCCGGCCAATGCAGTCTCTTCGCTGTCACCCCGGAACGCGGCCTTCAGCGAATTCTCGAAGGTGGTCCGGTCCCGCTTGGGCATCGGCGCCGGATCGATCACGATCTGCCCGCCGAAGCCCCGCAGCCGCAGCGCCCGCGGCAGCGCCTTGGCGGCGGCGATATTCGCTTTCAGCCCTGCGGCGGGCGAGGTATCGCCCCCGGTGTTCACGTCCACAGCGACAAGCGCCCGCGTCGGCTCGATACTCATGCTTGCGCCGCCCGGCAGCGCTTCGTCAGGGCGCAGCAGCGCAGCGATGGCGTCGCTCACGCCGTGGGTGTCGAAGGATCCCGGGCCCTCGGCCAGTTCGGCGGGTTCGGTCCACTCGCGCCAGGCCAGCGCGTGCGGAGTGTCGCCGTCCAGCAGCACCTCGGCCTCCGTCCCCTCGTCCCCCAGCACCTGCGCCGCCACGCCCAGCATAGCGGCGATGTCCCGCGCGATGTCGTCCTCCGCCGCGCCGTTGCAGGACGACCGCAGGATCAGCCCGTGCGCCGCGCCATCCATCGCCTCATGCGCCACCTCGAGGATGCGCCCGCGCTCTTCCTCGTCGCGGATCGCGCGCGAGACATTGATGCCCGGCGCTTCGGGCGTGACGATGGCGTAACGGCTCTTGAACAGCAGCTTGCGCGTGACCGGCACCGCCTTGCCGGGTTCGGCATGGCCCATCACCTGCACCAGCAACCGCTGCCCCGGCGCGATGCCGTCGGACTGCCGCAGAAAGGCCGACCCCTCCGGCCCGGCCAGGAAGATCCCGCCCTGGCCCTTCATCGGCCGATCCGCCACCGCGCGCCAGATCGTGCCCGGCGCGGGGGCGTCACTGGCGACGAACAGATCCTCCAGCACCCCGTCCACCATCAGCGCCGCCGCCTCGCGGCCCGCGATGTGATCCAGCGCGACAACCCGGCCCTTCATGCGTCCCCCCGGTGCAGCGGGTAGCCCGCCGCCTGCAAAAGCGCCGCCGTCTCGGCCAGCGGCAGGCCGACGATGCCGGTGAAGCTGCCCGAAATCCAGGGGATCAGCGCTCCCGCTGGCCCTTGTATCCCGTAGGCCCCCGCCTTGCCGTGCCAGTCGCCGGTGGCGAGATAGGCGTTCAGCTCGTCGTCCGACAGCCGCTTCATCTTCACCGCGCTTTCCACGTCGCGCTGCCAGATGCGCTCGCCTCGGCGCACCGCGACCGAGGTGACGACCCGGTGCCGCCGCCCCGACAGCGCCAGCAGGAACGCTGCCGCCTCGCCCGCGTCGGCCGGTTTCCCCATGATCCGGCGCCCCAAGGCCACGGTGGTATCGGCGCACAGCACGACGTCATCGGCCTCCGCCTGCACCGCCTCCACCTTCGCCCGCGCGATGCGCGCGCAATAGGGGCGCGGCAGCTCGGCTTTGAGCGGGGTTTCGTCGATGTCGGGGGGCAGCACCGCGTCAGGGGTCACGCCAAGCTGCGCCAGCAGCTCCAGCCGCCGGGGACTGCCGGAACCGAGGATCAGGCGGGGTTTCACGCGGAACGCTTCCTGTATGGGTGCGCGGCCGCAGGTTGCCTTGCAACCCGCTTAACCGCGTCTATTGCGGCCGCAAATTGCTGCGCAATCCGCTTACCCGCTTTGCGCGAAGCCAAGGCTTCGCGCTACTTGAATCGATAGTTGATCCGGCCCTTGGTCAGATCGTAGGGGGTCATCTCGACCTGCACCTTGTCGCCCGCCAGAACGCGGATGCGG
>JAGRMS010000201.1 GCA_020441135.1 Pseudooceanicola sp. | reverse complement strand
GACGGGCGCAGGACGTCATGGCCAAGGCCGGGCTCGACGCGCTGTTGCTGACGACCGAGCCGGAGCTGCGCTATTTCACCGGCTTCCTGATCTGGTTCTGGGAAAGCCCGACGCGGCCCTGGTTCCTGGTGGTCCCGGCCTCGGGCGATCCGGTGGCGGTGATTCCGTCCATCGGCGCGCCGCTGATGGGGCGGACATGGATCACCGACATCCGCACCTGGGACGCGCCGGATTACGGCGACGATGGCGTCGCGCTGCTGACCGAGACGCTGCGCGAGGTGGCCAGGGGCGACATCGGCGTGCCGATGGGGCTGGAAACCCACCTGCGGATGCCACTGGCCGACTGGACGCGCCTGCAACGGCAGGGGCTGTCGCTCGTGCCCGACAACGGCCTGGTGCGGGCCCTGCGCGCGGTGAAGTCCGAGGCGGAAATCGGCAAGATCCGCGCGACCTGCGGTGTCGCCGGGCGTGCCTTTGCCCGGGTGCCCGAAATCGCCCGTGAAGGCGCGCCGCTCGACGCGGTGTTCCGCCGCTTCCAGATGCTGGGGTTGGAAGAGGGCGCGGACTGGGTGCCCTACGTCGCCGGGGCGGCGGAACCGGGCGGTTATGCCGACGTGATCTCGCCCGCCGGGACCAAACCGCTGGCGCGGGGCGACGTGCTGATGCTGGACACGGGCATGGTCCGCGACGGCTATTTCTGCGACTTCGACCGGAATTTCTCGGTCGGGCCGCCCACGCCGGAGGTCCGCGATGCCCATGCGCGGCTGATCGAGGCGACCTCGGTGGCGGCCGACCTCGCCCGTCCGGGCGTTGCCGCCATGGAACTCTACCAGGCGATGGACCGCGTGCTGACCGGCGGGCAGGGCACGCCGGGGCGGCTGGGCCACGGGCTGGGCATGCAGCTGACCGAGGGTCTGTCGCTGATCCCGTCCGACCGGACAGAGCTGGAACCGGGCATGGTCATCACGCTGGAGCCGGGCATCGCCGTCTCGCCCGGGCGTATCCTGGTGCATGAGGAAGACATCGCGATCCGCGACGGCGTGCCCGAATTCCTGTCGCCCCGCGCGGGGGCTGAAATGGTAGAGCTCTGAATGCAGACCTTCCCCTATGCCCTGAAACCCGCCGACCCGCCGCGCCTGGGGCTGATCGTCCTCCAGACCGACGAGCGGATCGAGCCGGATTTCCGCCGCCTGCTGCCGGAAGACGCCGGCCTCTTCGCATCGCGGGTTCCAAGCGGGCTCGACGTGACGCCCGCGACGCTTCAGGCGATGCACGACCATATTCCTGCCGCCGCCGCCCTGTTGCCGCAGGCGCGCGGGTTTGACGTGGTGGGCTATGGCTGCACCTCGGGATCGGCGCAGATCGGCCCGGAGGTGGTGGCGGAGCAGGTGCGCAAGGGGGTGCGCACAGGGGCCGTGACCGAGCCGGTCAGCGCGCTGGCGGCGGCGTGTTCGGCCCTGGGTATCCGGCGCGTGGCCTTCCTGTCGCCCTATGTCGAGACGGTTTCCGACCGCCTGCGCGCCGTGCTGGCGGGGCGTGGTATCGAAAGCCCGGTCTTCGGCACCTTCGCCGAGGCGGAAGAGGCCAGGGTCAGCCGGATCGACCCGGCCTCGACCTGCGATGCCGCCCTGACCCTGCTGCGTGCCGGCGGGGTCGACGGGCTGTTCCTGTCCTGCACCAACCTCGACACGCTCGACATCGTCGCCGGGCTCGAGCGCGAGACCGGGCTGCCGGTGCTGTCCTCGAACCTCGTGCTGGGCTGGCACATGGCGCGGCTGGCGGGGCTGGGTCAGGGCGCGCTGTTGCGGGCGACCCGGCTTGGCAGGGCTTGCCCGACTGCGCCCGCGCGGGTTTAATGCCCCCGGGTGTCCTTCGCGGGGAGGGCGCGGGCGAAGGCTTCTGAAGAGGATGCGGACATGGCCGAGACGGCGACAGAACTGGCGGACGTGATCAAGGAAATCGAGGAGGTCGATACCTGTATCGCCGACCTCGAGGCGGACGGGCGGCGCGACCCGACGTCGAACGCGGCCCGGCACAACAAGTTCGCCTGCAAGGCCCTGCGCCGCTATCGCGTGCGGCTGACCCATGAACGCGACAGCCTGCTTGGCACGCTGGGCGGCTGAGATTAGCCGTTGAAGCGGCGGGCGTTTTGCTGTCCCCTGCGGGACTAGAGGGGGATGGCGATGGAACTCTGGCAGATGCAGGCGGTCGAGATCGCCGCAAAGGTGCGCGCGCGCGAGGTGTCGGCCGAAGAGGTGACGCGCGCCCATCTCGACCGGCTGGCGGACGTCAATCCGGTGCTGAACGCCGTGGTGCAGCAGTTCCCGGAAGAGGCGCTGGAGGCCGCGCGTGCAATTGACGCCAGGGGGGGCGATGCCGGCCCGCTGGCGGGCGTGCCGGTGACGATCAAGGTGAACGTCGACCAAGAGGGGCAGGCCACCACCAACGGGCTCGAAGCGCAGAAGAACCAGGTCGCCGACCGGGACAGCCCGGTGGTCGCGAACCTGCGCAAGGCGGGGGCGGTGATTGTCGGGCGCACCAACACCCCGGCCTTCTCGATGCGCTGGTTCACCAACAACCGCTTTCACGGGATGACACTGAACCCGCGAAATCATGGACTTACGCCCGGAGGGTCTTCCGGTGGCGCCGGGTCTGCCGTTGCCTCGGGAATCTGCGCCATCGGGCATGGAACCGACATTGCCGGCTCGGTGCGTTATCCCGCTTACGCCTGCGGCCTGCACGGGCTGCGCCCGACGCTGGGCCGGGTGCCGGCCTGGAACGCCTCGGGCCCGGACCGCTACATCGGCGCGCAGCTGATGGCGGTTTCGGGGCCGCTGACGCGGTCGATGGCGGACATGCGGCTGGCCTTCGCGGCGATGGCGGCGGGCGATTCGCGCGATCCGTGGTGGACTCCGGTGCCGCTGGACCTGCCGGACGTGCCCCGCCGCGCGGCGCTTTGCGTCGCGCCGGACGGGATGTCCGTGGAACCGGCGGTCGAGGCGGCCCTGCGCCAGGCCGCCAAGGCGTTGAGCGAAGCCGGCTGGACGGTCGAGGAGGTCGACTGCCCGCCGCTGCGCCCGGCGGCCGAGATCAACGCCCAGCTCTGGATGGCCGAGGCGAGAAGCGCGGCCAGGCTGATCGAGGCCGAGGGCGACCCCGACGCGCAGTTCGTCTTCGCCCGGATGACAGCGGATTCGCCGGAAATGGATCTGCCCGCCCTGATGACCGCCCTGCAGCGCCGGGTGACGATCCTGCGCGACTGGCTGGCGTTCCTGGGACGCTACCCGGTTCTGATCTGCCCGGTTTCGGGAGAATTGCCCTTTGCGCAGCAGCGCGACGTGGCCTCGGCGGGCGATTTCGACACGATCATGGAGGCCCAGCTGACCCAACGCGCGCTGCCGGTGCTCGGGGTGCCCGTGCTGGCTGTCGCCACCGGCATGGCGGGGGATGCGCCCGTGGGCGTGCAACTGGTGGCCGACCGCTTCCGCGAGGATGTGCTGATGGCCGCCGGCGCGGTCATCGAGGCGGCCTGCGGCATGCCCCAAGTGGCGTCGGTTTAACTTTGGCTCGCAAGTCGTTGTAGGAGTATCGGAATGGGGCAGACGATCACAAAGGGCGTCAAGCAGATGGTGGCCGAGGCCAACGCGGCGATACGCTCGATTCCGGCGGCCGAAGCCGCGGATCTGGTGGGCCGCGAGGATCATGTGATCGTCGACATCCGCGACATCCGCGAGTTGCAGCGCGAGGGGAAGATCCCCGGTGCCTTTTCCTGCCCGCGCGGGATGCTGGAGTTCTGGATCGACCCGTCCAGCCCCTATCACAAGCCGGTCTTCGATCAGGACAAGACCTATGTGTTCTACTGCGCCAGTGCCTGGCGGTCCGCCCTGGCAACGAAGGCGGCGCAGGAGATGGGGTTGCATCCGGTCGCGCATATCGAGGGCGGTTTCTCGGCGTGGAAGGCGGCGGGGCTGCCGGTGGAAACCGTCGATTAACCGCTGCCGAGAAAGTTCCCCCTCCCTACCGCCCTTTATCCTGGGGTGAGTCGGTGGCCAAATCCTGAACGCTGCCCGATTATTTCGGGTTCATTCAGCGAACCCGGGGTCTCACGGTCGCGGTCACGGTCACGGTCCGCGGTGCCTGGTGCGGCCGTGGGTGCAAATGCGCGCAACTCCGCGTCATAGCCCGACCAAGCCCCTGATATCCATTGGGCTGGCCCCTTCGGCGCGAAAGAGGGCAATGGCGCGGGCGTCGTCGCGCTTGGCAAGCCGCTTGCCGGTCTCGTCGCGGATCAGCCTGTGGTGATGGTAAACCGGCGTCGGAAGGTCGAGCAGCCGTTGCAGCAGGACGTGGATAGCGGTCGCCTCGAACAAGTCCTGGCCACGGACCACATGGCTCACGGATTGCGCGGCGTCGTCGACCACCACCGACAGGTGGTAGGACGTGCCCATGTTGCGGCGGGACAGCACCACGTCGCCAATCCCGGTGAGCATCGCCTTGCAATCGCTTGAAATGGCGCCGGATTGCCCACCCGGTCCCTGGCCGGTCTCGGTGAACTCGGGTGTCCCGGCCATTGCCAGGGCGCGCGCCATGTCAAGCCGCAGGGGCAACGCCCGGGGCATCGCGCCCGGCGGCGGCGCTGCCGGGCGGCAGGTGCCCGGATAGACCGGGCCGTCCGGGCCCAGGACGCGTTCCACGCCTTCCTGCGGGGCGCTTGCGGCGATTTCGATATCGCGCCGTGAGCAGGTGCAGGGATAGAGCAGGTCCATATCCCAGAGGCGCTCCAGCGCGGCGCGATAGGCGGGCAGGCGGTCGGACTGGCGCATCACGGGTTCGGGCCAGTTCAGTCCAAGCCAGCGGAGGTCGTCGTAAATCTGCGCCTCCCACCCTGGCCGGGCGCGGGTCTGGTCGATGTCCTCGATCCGCAGCAGGAAGGTGCCCTTCGCGGCACGGGCCATGTCATGGGCGAGCATGGCCGAATAGGCGTGGCCGAGGTGCAGCGGTCCGGTTGGCGAGGGAGCAAAGCGGGTCGTGAAGGTCACGTCTTTTCAAGAACGTAGACGGTGGAGTTCAGGCCGATTCCGGGCAGATGGGGGCCGTGTTCGCGGAACTTCAGAACAGCGCGGCCGGACGTGGTCCAGTCGTCCAGTTTGCCCTCGTGGGCCGGATCCTCGAGCGCGTGGTCGTTGAAGGAAAGCACCACCAGCCCGCCGGGGGCGAGGCCCTCCATCAGCGTGTCGAAGACCGAAACCGGGGCGGCGCCCGAGCCGATGACGCCGATGGCGGCGATCGCCGCATAGGTGCCGGGCGCATGGGGCAGCGGCGCGCCGGCCTCCACCTGGGCGAGGTGGCGGTAAATGCCTTTCGCGCGCGCCTGTTCCAGCATGTCGGCAGAGAGGTCGACGCCGTCCAGCGTGTTGATTCCGTTCAGTTTCAGCGCCAGCCCCGAAAGCCCGGTGCCGCAGCCGAAGTCGAGCACGGGGGCACCGGGGTCGGTCATCGCGGCGGCCAGCGCGGCGGCGCAGCGGGCGGGGGTGGCATAGCCGTTGGCGGCGATTTCGGCCTCGTAGGTGGCGGCCCAGGCGTCGTAGAGGGCGCGCGTTCCGGCGGCGTCCCGGGCGGCATAGACCTTGTCGAGGAAACCGGTCATCGGGATTTTCCCTCTATGTCGTCTTCAAGGATCCGGCGCAGGTCGGGGGTCACGTCCGGGGTGATGCCGAACCATGAGCGGAAGCCTTCAACGCCTTGATAGATCAGCATTCCAAGCCCATCGACGGTGCGCAGACCGCGCGCCTTTGCGGCCTTCAGCAGCGGCGTTTCGAGCGGAGCGTAAACCACATCGTTGACGATGGCGGTGGGTTTCAGCGGGGCGATGTCGAGGTCGAGCGGGGGCTGGCCGGTCATGCCGAGGCTGGTGGTGTTGACGAGGATGTCGGCCTCGGCCATCAGGTCCGGCAGGGCGTCGTTGCCGTGGCCGGTGATCCCCGCGCCCAGGTGCGACGCCAGCGCGCGCGCGCGGGCGGCGGTGCGGTTGCAGAGATCGACGGCGAGGCCGCGCTCACGCAGGCCGTAGGCCGCCGCGCGGGCGGCGCCGCCGGCGCCCAGGACCAGGGCGCGGCGGGCGCCCTTGTGCCAACCGGGGTGACAGATGTCGAGGTAAGAGAGAAAGCCCGTGGCATCGGTATTGCCCCCCACCAGCGTCTCGCCCTCCCACCAGATGCAGTTGACCGACCCCATGGCGCGCGCAACATCCTGCACGACGTCGACCTCTTCCATGACGGCCAGCTTGTGCGGGATGGTCACGTTGCAGCCGATCCAGCGGTTGGCGCGGAACTCGGCGAAGAAGTCCGCCAGCGCCTCGGGGGCAACGTCGCGGCGGTCGTAGGTGGCGTCGAGACCGGCCTGCGCAATCCAGTAGCCGTGCATCAGCGGCGAGCGGGAGTGGCCGATGGGATGGCCGATCACGAAGGCGCGGGCGGTGGTCATGCTGGGCGTATTCCCCTCCAACGGGTGCCGCATCTTGGTATCACGGGCCGGGGAGAGTGCAACCGGCGCGGCTCGAAAAAGGCGAGTTGCAAGGCGGGCTCCGGGCAAGCGCCCCTTCAGCCCTTCGCGGCCGGGATCACCAGGGCGATGCCCGCGCCGCCGCGCCGCGCCGGGCAGCGTTCCAGCCTCAGGCCGTGACGGTCGGCAAGGTCTACCGCGATGGCAAGGCCAAGCCCGGAACCGACCGCGCGGGACAGGTCGCGGTCGAGCCGGACGGCGCGCTGGCAGGCGGTGGCGAAGTCGGCGGCAGAGAGGCCGGGGCCGGTATCATGGACCTCGATCCGCACCGTCGTGCCACGGCGGCGGGTGCCGATCAGCACGCCGCCGGTATCGGTATACTTGATCGCGTTCGACACGAGGTTGGACACGATCCGCGTCAGCACCAGCGCGTCCACCGGCGCGTCCAGCGACGAAGGCACCAGCCGCAGCGACAGGCCCTTGGCGGCGGCGTCGGCGGCGAACATCTCGCGGATCGCCGCGAGGATCTGCTGGACGCCAAGCGCGTCGTCCTCGGTGCGCGTCCCGGCCCCGGGGGGCGGTCCCGGCGCGGTTTCCAGGTGCTGGCCGATCAGCCCTTCGAGATAGGCGAAGGCGGCCTCCATCCGTTCCGGCTGGGCCTGCGGGGTGTCTGTCAGGCTCATGACATTCAGGCGCAGGGCGTGCAGCGGCTGGCGCAGGTCGTGGACGAGGTTCTGGATATGCCCGTCGCGCGAGCGGGCCTGGCGCACGGCCTCGTCGTGGCGCTCGGTCAGGTCCGAGAGGCGCTGATTCAGCTCCAGCCGGTGGCGGGCGCTTTCGAGGTTCTGCTGCATCGCCACCTGGCGCGAGCGGCGCAGCTGGTTGTAGCGGTCGGCGATGGCGAGCCCCATCATCATCGCGTCCAGCACCATCACGGCGCGCATCGAATCGTGAACGGTTTCCTGCGGGATTTCCAGCCCGACGATATGGCGCAGGTTCATCAGCAGGCTCGAGAGCATGACGCCAAGCCAGGCGAGCATGTAGAAGCGCACCTCCTTGTGGCCCTTGAGGTAGGACCAGACGCCCGAGACGGTGAAGGTGAGGAAGGCGAGCAGCGACATCATCACCAGCAGCTTCTTCAGCAGTTGCAGGGCAGGGAGGAACAGCGCGGCATCCAGCAGGATCGTCCCGGCGATCAGGGCAAACAGCAGGCGGTCGATCCAGGGGTGGCGTTCGCGGGTCTTGAGGAAGACCCGCGCATAGGCGGCGCCCGAGACGATGAGGGAAGAGCCGACAAAGACACTGGCGACGCCGTTGAAGGCGGGCAAGGCGGGCCAGAGGAACTGGAAAGCGACGCCGTCCTCGTGCATCACGAACAGAAGGGCAGAGGCGGCATAGGCGCAATAGGCCAGGAAAATCGCGTGGCGCAGCAGGACAAGCGCGATCAGCGCCACGGCGATCAGCAGCATCATCATGCCGTAAAAGAAGAAATCCTTGGCGGTCTTCGCGGCCTTGATGGCAAGGAAGCTGTCGAGCGTCTGCACCGAGAAATCGATCTGGGTGGAACCGCCCGAGGCATAGGCCATCAGCAGGGTGACGGATTCGCCCGGCGCCAGGTTCAGCGGGGCGACCATCTGCGGGTCGGCGATGGGGCGGGCCGCGAAGGGGCTGTCGGGGCGCAGGTCGATGGCGGTGTCGATCCGGCCGTCGGCGCGGAGGATGTAGACGGCGAAGTGCTGGAAGAAGTTCTCATGCGCGTAAAAGCGCCAGTCGGCGATGTCGGTGGCGTTTTGCAGGCAAAGGCGCATCCAGACATGGGCCGGGGTATAACCGAAATCGACGATGCCGGTGGCGCTGGTCTGGAAGCGCCCGGCGTCGGTGGTCACGGCGCTTTCCGGCGTGACGGTCCAGTCCGGGTCGGCGAAGGCGCTGACGTGGCCGGTCAGTTGTTCGATATCGGCGGGTCCGGTGAGGGTCAGGACCGGGCAATCGGCCAGCGCGGGGCTGGCAAGGGTCAGGGCGACGGCGAGGTGACGCAGGGGCAGGGAAATTCGGTGAAACAGGTTAAACACGCTTGCTTTGCGCCCGGCCGCCGGGAATGAAGACGTATGCGCAAACGGATATTCATCGCCGACGACCATCCCCTGTCGCTCGCCGGGCTGGCGGCGGCGCTGGAGGCGCGCGAGTCGGTCGAGGTGGTGGGCCGCGCCGCCAACGGGATCGACGCCATCGCGATGATCCGCCGCCTCGCGCCGGATTGCGCCGTGCTGGACCTGACCATGCCGGGGGCGACCGGGCTGGAGGTGATCCTCGAGTTGCGGCGCTGGAACGTCGGGACGCGGTTCGCCGTCGTCACCGGGGCGGGCACGCCGCAGGTGATGGCGGAACTGGCGCGGGCCGAGGTGCCGGGGATTTTCCTCAAGAACCTCTCGGTCGACGATCTCTGCGACGGCATCCTGCGGGTCGCGGCGGGCGAGACGGTGATTGCCGAGGATGTGCGCGACCTGCTCGAGGCGGCGCAGGACAACCAGAGCCTGACGACGCGCGAAATCCAGGTGTTGCAGGCCATTGCGCGCGGCATGACCAACCAGGCGGCCTCCGACGCGCTGGGGATCAGTGCCAAGACGATCGAGACCCATCGCACCAACCTGATGCGCAAGCTGGGGGTGCGGTCCACCGCCAGCCTGCTGGTGCGCGCGATGCGCGACGGGTTGATCGACGTGTCGGATCTCTGAGCCCTCCCTCGTTTGGCCCGGGGAAGTCTTGTCGGCGCGGGCGATTCTGTAAATTGGGGGATTCACCGGAAAAAAGGGGCGGCAAAAAGGTGTCCTGGCTAGGACGGGGGGCAACATATTGAAATTGATTGATTTTCGCGAGGAGTGATTTCAGGGACAGTGTTTGTCCCAGCCTGTCACGCGTCCAGCCAGGCGGTCCAGTCGGCCTTGGCGCGGTCGGTGTAGCCCTTGTAGCGCTCTTTCCGGCCGCGCCGCCCGCCGCGGGCGTCGTCGAGCGGCGGGAAGAGGCCGAAGTTCACGTTCATCGGCTGGAAGGTCTTCGCCTCGGCCCCGCCGGTGATGTGGTGGATCAGCGCGCCCATTGCGGTGGTGTTCGGCGGCGCTTGCAGCGGTTGCCCGAGGATTTCTGCGGCGGCCATGCGTCCGGCAAGCAGGCCCATGGCGGCGCTTTCGACGTAGCCCTCGACGCCCGTGACCTGCCCGGCAAAGCGGACGTGGGGCCGCGAGCGCAGGCGCATCTGGTTGTCGAGCAGGGTGGGCGAGTTCAGGAAGGTGTTGCGGTGGATGCCGCCAAGGCGGGCGAAGGCGGCGTTTTCCAGCCCAGGAATCATCCGGAAAACAGCGGCTTGCGCGCCGTACTTCATTTTGGTCTGAAAGCCGACGATGTTGTACAGCGTGCCGAGCGCGTTGTCGCGGCGCAGTTGCACGACGGCATAGGGCTTGTCGGTCGGCCGGTGCGCGTTGGTCAGGCCCACGGGTTTCATCGGCCCGTGGCGCAGCGTCTCGCGGCCACGATCGGCCATCACCTCGATGGGAAGGCAGCCGTCGAAATATCCGGCGGTTTCGCCCTCGTGAAACTCGGTCTTGTCCGCTACCAGCAGGGCGTCGATGAAGGCGTTGTACTGCGCCTTGTCCATCGGGCAGTTGATGTAGGCGGTGCGCTCTTCCTCGGTCTCGCCCTTGT
>JAGRMS010000200.1:1664-54620 GCA_020441135.1 Pseudooceanicola sp. | reverse complement strand
GAGCCGGTCCACGGTTCCGCCCCCGACATCGCGGGCACCGGCAAGGCCAACCCGATCGCCTGCATCCTGTCGTTTGCCATGGCGTTGCGCTATTCCTTCGACAAGGGCGACGAGGCCGAACGGCTGGAAAGCGCGGTGAACCGCGTTCTGGGCAAGGGCATCCGCACCGCCGACCTGCTGAACGTCGAGGGCGTGACGCCTGCGAGCACGTCGGAAATGGGCGACGCCATCCTCGCGGAACTCGACGCCAGCCTCTGATGGCGATCCTGGCGCAGCTCGACTGGCCCGCCTTCCTTCTGGCGATGGTCCTGATCGAGCTGACGCCGGGCCCGAACATGGGCTGGCTCGCCGCGCTGTCGGCGCAGCAGGGCCGCCGCCCGGGGATGATCGCCGTCGCCGGGATCACCCTGGGCCTTTCGGTCCAGGTGATCGCCGCGGCCACCGGCCTCAGCGCCATCGCGGCGCAATCGGCGCTGCTCTACGACCTGCTGCGCTGGGCCGGCATCGCCTTCATGCTCTACCTCGCCTGGGCCGCCTGGGCGGAATCGGGCGATGAAGAGGTCTCGCGCGCCGCCGCCGAACGCAGTTTCCGCCGTGGCCTGGTGTCGAACCTGCTGAACCCCAAGGCGCTGGTCTTCTACATGGTCGTGGTCGGCCAGTTCACCTTGGTCTCCGCTGGCCCGATCTGGGCGCAGATCCTGATCCTTGGCGGGCTGCACGTCCTCGTCGCGCTGATCGTCCACTCCGCCATCGTCCTGCTGGGCGCCTCCATCGGCACCCGGCTCGACCGCTGGCGACGCTCTGTCCCGATCCGGCTGTTCTTTGCCGTCACGCTGGCGGCCATGGCGCTCTGGATCGCGCTGACCACCGGCCGCCGGGCTTGAAACTTCGCGCGCCGCCCCGCATGACGGGGCGCAAGCAAGAGGACACGCCATGACGGGCCAGACCAAAGGCATCCTGATCGCCCTCGCCGGTTTCGCGCTCTACGCCGCCCATGACGTGCTGATCAAGCTGCTGGGCGGCAGCTATTCGCCCTTCCAGATCGTCTTCTTCTCGGTCCTCTTCGCCTTCCCCCTGACCTCGCTCATGCTGATCGGCGAGGCGGAACCCGCCACCCTGCGCCCCGTCCACCCCTGGTGGATGGTGCTGCGCACCACCGCCGTCGTCATTGCCTCGGGCGCGTCCTTCTACGCCTTCTCGGCCCTGCCGCTGGCGGATACCTACGCGATCCTCTTCTCGATGCCGATCCTCGTCACCCTGCTGGCGATCCCGATCCTGGGCGAGCGCATCCGCCTGCACCGCGGCCTCGCCATCCTCGTCGGCCTGATCGGCGTGGTCATCGTCCTGCGCCCCGGCGATTCGGCCCTGACGCTCGGCCATTTCGCCGCGCTGGTCGGCGCCTCCTGCTCGGCCCTCGCCGCCACCATCGTGCGCAAGACCGGGCGGAACGAACGCGCTGTTACGCTGCTGCTCTACCCGACGCTGGCGACCTTCGTGGTGATGGGCGCGGCGATGCCCGTCGTCTATCGCCCGATGGAGCGCCTGCACTTCGCCATGTCCGCCACCATCGCCGTGCTCGCCTTCGGCGGGATGCTGATGATGATCATGGCCTACAAGCGCGCCGAGGCGGCGCTGGTCGCGCCGATGCAGTATTCCCAGATGCTCTGGGCCGTGTTTTACGGCTGGGTGATCTTCGACGAATGGCCGGGGCCCGCCACCCTGCTGGGCGTGAGCCTCATCATCGCCTCGGGTCTCTACATCGTCTTCCGCGAATCCCGTGCAGGCACGTCGCGCACCACCCCCGTGCTCGAAACGCGCTCGCGCCCCGGCACGCCCGGCATCCCGCGCACCAGCCTGGCGCTGCGCCTGCTCGGCCGGATGCGCTAGGCCCCTTGCCAAAGCGCGGCGTTCCCTGTAGTGCGCCCCTCACGGTCGGAGTGTAGCTCAGCCTGGTAGAGCACTGTCTTCGGGAGGCAGGGGCCGGAGGTTCGAATCCTCTCACTCCGACCAATGACTTCAATCTCTTGGCGATGATGTCGGGAATACCGACACCACCCGCTCAACGGATACTCAACGGAAACCCTCATTTCCGCCCCTCGATCGCGCGCAAAACCGATGCCTGATGATTCGGGCTGTGGTGCCCATAAACCCGCTCGATCGTCTCGGGCGAGGTAGCGAAGAACCCGGCGCAGTCCCAGACGGATGCCCCGCCCTGTAGCGCCCAGGTGATGGCCGTGTGCTTCAAGGTGTGCGGGGTCACGTCGCCCAGCCCAGCAGCGGCCACGGCAGACGGGAAAGCGGTCTTGATGCTCCCTACCCTCGCCCCGCTGAACTCTACCGCCCACAGGCCGCCCTGTGCCTTCCAGCGGCGCAGATGGGCGAGCAATTGGCGCGGGATCGGCGCAGGGGTGCGGCGCTTCTTCGTCTCGCGCTCCCCGTCGCCCCGGCGATACATGATGCCCCGGTCCAGATCGAACCATCCGCCGACGGTGTTCGGCGCGAATCCCATGCGCAGGATCGCGTCCCGCCGGGTGCCGGTGTAGATGCCGATCAGGATGAAGCGGGCGATGTGTGGGGATCTTCGGTAGGCAGTCCAGAGCAGCTTCGCGGCTTCCTCGCGCGTCAGCCAGCGCGTCCTGGCCTCGGGCTTCTCGGGCAGCGTCACCAGGGGCGCGGCGGTGATGTAGCCCTCGCGGTGGCAGTAGTTGATGGCGGACTGGAGCGCGCCCAGCTCCCGGCGGATGGTGCCAGGCGCCTTCGCCCGGTGCTTTGCGTAGCGGCGGCAGGTCTCGCCCTTCACCGCGGACAGTTTCATCTCGCCCCAGAAAGGCAGCAGCGCGTCGATGGCGTAACCGATCCGGCCAGGGTCCGCCGTTGTCGGCGCGTGTTCCTCGGCGTAGATGGTCAGCACCTCGGCCACGGTTATTTGTCCCGGCTCATGGGAAGTATGCGCGCGGTCCCGCTGGCGGATGAACTCCGCGAGGACTGCTTCAGCTTCGAGGCGGCTTGTGCAGCCTGTCGAACTGGATGTGTTGCCGTGCCGGATTTGCCAGTAGGGGCTGTGCTTCCACTTGACGAGGCGGGCTGGCTTGGCTGGGCGCGGCATTGTGCAATCAACTCCCCGAGTCTGTCCTGTTCCAACCGAATAGCCCGACCGATGCGGACAAGGAAACCGTGTTCCTCGGCCGCGGTGCGCAGGCTGCGTTCCGGAACGCCCAGCATCTCGGCTGCGTCCTTGATGGTGCAGAGGCCGGTCATGTCACCTCCGGGGTTGTGGCGGTCATTCGTCGCCTCTTGGATTGCTCGGGCCGGATCGCGGATCAATTTTCCCGATCTTCTCTGGCGGGGCGTTGTGGGCTACGCAGGTATCGCTGCCCCTTGGTGAAGGCCCGCGCCAGTGGTCGACAAATGTTCTGCCGTGGCGCAGCCCTTCGCGAGCGCCCCAGAAACGGCAGTCGCCCCAGTCCCGGTCTTTCGAATTGAAGTTGTGGCTTCGATCCCACCAGCGGCAGGATGAGCATCGCGTTGCGCGCATCACTGTTCCTCCGGGGCGGCGCTGTCTGGTGGGGCGGGCTTGGGGTCGAACTCCCGCGCCGTCAGCAACAGAATGATGGCGCACAGCAGCAACTTTATGCTCACCAAATCGGAAACTCCGAATGCCGCAATCACGAACCACGCAGATGCGAAGCGCATCACAGTGGGCAGCCAAGGGGGCGATACAGGGGTCATGGGCGGGTCTCCGTCATTGAGCGCAGGAGGGCGGGGTGTCGTGTGGGTGTGCATGTCAGGCTCCTTTGCGCTTGTTGGCGGGTTCATAGACGCACTGACCGGCCTCGGGATTGGTGATGCAGTGCCCGTGGTCGCCCTGCTTGATGCCGCATTTCGCGCAGGGCCAGTCGAAGTTCTCCCGTTCGGTGCAGTCCATCGACAGGCAGGTGTTGTCGAACACCAACGGCTCGTCATCGCCCGCCGTCCAGATGTTCAGCGGCAAAGAGCCATAGCCTGATAGCCACATCGTGCGCTCTGGGTGTTCCTTGCTGTATCTCGCGCAGATGCGACCAATGGTGTCGTGCAGCGCCTGTTCTTCATCGCTCGTCAGTTCGACCGGCGCGCCGAAAGAGACGCTGATGGTGGTGATCTTATCCATCTCATGCTCCTTTCAGGTCACTCATAGCCGTGGTCCTCGATGGCGGCGCGGGCGCGGGGATGTTGGGGGTCTCGCTCATGGTCTAGTCCTTCACCCTGTAGGGTTGGCCGAGCCTTTCCTCGGTCCAGCTGATCCAGTCGGTATCCACGCCATACGCGGCCTTCCAAGCGGCGGGTTCCCGGTGCAGCGCGATCTTGGACGTGTCCCAATCGCCTTGGTGATGCCCGTCGCATAGCGGGATGGTCATGCTGTCCGGTGCCCGTGCGGTCGAATAGCGCCCGTGGATGCAATGATGGACCATCGTTCGGGATAGCTGCTGCATCCCGTATTCGTGGCAGATGCAGCATGGCAAGGCGGCGACTGCGGCGAGACGAGCCGGGTCTTTCGGCGGCTTGGGTAGGCGCTGGCGAAGAGGGCTGTTCATGCGTCTGCCTCGACAGTAATTGTCAGGAACCAGTGGTCCGTTTTGCACGATTCCGCTTCGACCTGTGCTTGAGGCAGCAACTCCCGCAACGCCTTGACGATCTTGGCGTGTTCGGCCATCACCTCGTCATCGCCAAAGTGGTAGAAGTCGAACATGTATTCGGTGCGCTTCATGCTGCCTCCTTCGCCCTATACCGGCGCTGATACTTGGCAAGTTCCGGATCAGGCTCCGTCAGCCTGATCCCGTTCTCGGCGCATTGACGCTGGATCGCATCCATGTAGCGGACCATCTGTGGCACCTTCATCAGCCGGGTCACGCCCATGTCGAGGTCGCGCATCAGGATGATCTGCGACTCGCGCGGCAGCGGTGCCACCATCGTCTCGTAGGCGGCGCTGAATGTCTCGCTTTGCTCCCGCATGATCGGGCACCCGATGTCCAGCTTCCATTCCGCCTGCACATCGGCGGCGGTGCAACCGCCCAACTGCTCGGCCACCTCGCCAGCCCACAGCCACTGAAGACGGTTCTGCTGCGTCGTCCGGTCCCGCCCCTGCACCCACGACAGGGTAAGGGGCAGCTTGAGCCGCCCCAGGAAGCCTGTGACACGCAGAAGATCGGCCGGAGTGTCGATCACGCGGAAAGGCATCAGTCCGCCTCGCCCCCTTTCGCCGCCGCCTCGCGGTACGCGGCGATCTCCTTCTCGAGGTCCGCGTGGATGTCGGGCGCCTCGGCCTTCATGGCGAGCATCTGGCCGGCGTAAAGTTCGACCACCTCCTCGACATCGCTGGCGCCGTCCAGGTCGGCCTTGATGGTGTTGGCCACGGGGATCCACTTCTCCATTGCGCGCATCTGCGCCGGGGCGGGGCCGGTATCCTCCTCCGTCACCTCGCCGGTCTCCGGATCGTGCGCGGTTTCGTTGACCGGCGCCGCGGGGGTCTCCTCCTTCTTCGGCGCCGGCTTCTGCTCGGGTTCCCTCGCCCGGGTGTCGGCGGGGCGGTTGGTGATGCTGCCGGTCTGGCGCTCGGGGCGCTTCTCTTCGGGCGCGGCTTCCGCCAACAACTGCTCCACGGTGATCTCGCCATCCTTCAGGGACTGGTGATAGCCGCCCAGCTCGACCAGCTGATCCAGCCCGCAATCCTTCTCGCCCGCGATGCCAAGGATCGCCCAGACCTGCTCCGGCTTGAGACCGAACGCGGCCATTGCGGTCAGCGCGGCGGTGCGCCGCTCCGGCAGGGTCTTGATGTCACCCTTCACCGTGCGTTCGGCAGTCTTGTAGGCTTCGTTCCAGACCGCCTTGGGCACGCCCCCGAAGATGGCGTTGCGCAGGGCGATGGAGCAGGCGGCGTTGCCGGTGACGAGGATCATGTCGTCGTTGAAGCACTTCCCGTTCTTGTCGAAGATGCGGCGGCGCACCCGCTTGACCGTGGCAGAGTTGGATTCGAGGTCGTGGAACAGCCCCTCGGCCTCGACAAAGCCGTTCTTGCGGTCGACATCGACGATGCGCGCGCCCTGGCGGCAGTTGCCCCACTGGCTGGCGACGATCTCGGCCAGGCGGATCGAGGGGCCGACGATGGGCTTGCCGCCGCGGGGCAGCGCATACATGCACTCCTGCGCCGCCTCTTGCGAGATGGTGACGAGGCTCTTGATCTTGTTCACCACGCGGCTGATCTCGCGCGGCCATTTGTGCGCGGTGGCGACCTGGATGTCGATCTCCGCACGGGCGAGACGCGCGACGGTCGAGGCGTCATCCACCTCGGCGATTTCCTGGCCGTCAAATTCGATGATCTGGTTCATGGGGTTTCCTCTGGGTTATCGGTCGGCCTAGACAGCCGACTCCACGGTCTTGATGTCGAAGCCGGGGATGTCGCCCTCGAAGCCCTTGGCGTTCGCCTCGGCGTTGGCGAGGGAGGTCAGCATCTCTGCCACCTTCGGGTCATTCCTGTAATGCAGGAACGCCGCTCCGATGGCCGTGAGGGTGCAGACCTTCCGGCTGCGGGACGAGATCGTGCGGCCTGCGCCAGAGGCGGAGCCGATGCCGACCTTCACGTCCTTGCTGGCGGCCTTCTGCGCTTTCTCGGCCTCCTTGGCGGCGCGCTCGGCTTCCAGCTGGGCGTCAATGTTGCCGGACTGTGCGGTCTCCATCTCCTTCAGCTTGGCGGCGGCGGCCAGCGCGTCGGCTTCCTCCTGCGCCTTGCGCTTGCGCTCGGCCTCCTCGGCCTTCTTCTTGTCGACCCAGACCTTCGCCTTCGCCAGCATCACCTCCAGCGCACGCTTGTAGCGTTCGGCCAGCGGCTTGAATGCGGCCTGCACCGCGTCACTGGCATCATCGTGCGGCTTCTTCGCGGCGACGCGCGCGTCTTCGACCGCCTTGGCGTTCTTGCGCAGACCGGCGATCATGTCGCTCAGTTGCTCCGCCATCGCCTCCGACGCGATGTCGGTCTTGCGCCAGATGTCGGCGCCCTTGAGGAAGTCGTCGGCGGTCTTCGTCAGCGCGGCGAAGGCTTCGAGGTCGTAGGGCGGCGGGTTGTTGTGGCCAGCAGGCGGCAGCGCCTCCTCGGCGGGCTGGGTGTCGTTGGGCAGGACGGGCTTGTTCATGGTCTACCTCGGCAGGGTTGGCGCCGCCGCGAGGTCTACCCGCTGCCGGCTGTGGAGGCGGTGCTGGTTGGCCAGCCGCCATTGAAAGAGCCGATCATGCTCGGCCCGGGAAATCGGGGTGAGGTGCGTCCAGATCGCGTGCGCGTCGGCGGGATCGCCGAACACGTCCGCGCGCATCACCTCGTCGCCGGTCAACTCGCCGGTTTCGGGGTCGACAGGCTGGTCGCACCAGATGGTGACGGGATCGAAGGGGCCGTTGCGGACCTGCTGCAGGCGATACCATCCGACCTGGGGATCCCCGTCGTGCATCGGGGGCGCTTCCCCGGCCATCGCGGCGCGGTGCCAGGCCAGCAGTTCGGCATCCGTGCTAGGCCGCCGCATCGGGGGCCTCCGCCTTTGCGGCCCGCGCGGCCTGCATTGCAGCGACGCGCTTGACCTTGTTCTCCTCGGCCTTCTGGAGCTTCTCGACTTCCTCGCGCCGCCAGTCCTCGGCCGCGCGCTTCGCCTTCATTGCGGTGGGGGCCTCGAAGAGGATGGGGAGATACTTGCCGGGGGCCTGCTCGAGGCGGGCGACATAGGGATCCTGCTGCGGATCCATCGGCGCCCAGAGGCAGATGCGAAGGTCGAGGATGGAGCGGGTCATGCTTTGCGCTCCGGATAGGTCTGGTTTGCGGAAATGACGGCGGCGAAGTGCGCGCGCACGATTTCCCTGACCAGATCGGGATCGACCATCACGCTGACATAACCGGCCTCGCCGGGCTTGCTGTCCGTGGTCGTCCAGCGGATCGCAAGGTCGCGCCCGGTCTCGAAGCTCTTCGCTTCGCGTTCCGCCGCCTCTCTGCGCCGGATGCGCGCGGCGGCCGCAAGGATTTCACTGTCGGTCATGCGGATCATGTGCGTTTCCTCGCGTAATCGAACCACTCCGCCCCCAAAGGGGCCCGGGCGGGGGATGTGGGACAGGACGAACCGCCCGGGCCAGTTGCCGCGCCGACTGGCAAGCGCGGAGGGGGAGTGTCAGAAGCGCCCCGGTGGCGGGTGAGTGGCAGTCCTGGGTTGGGGCCACCGGGGGGCGCGGCGCGGGAGGTGCGCCGTTTGGGGGAAAGGGTCATGCGAGAACCGCCAGCAGAACCATGGCAAGCGCCGCGATTAGAAGTCCGCAGGCGACGATCAGGGAAATCGCCATCATCCGCAGCGTGCGGTCGACATCCTCGTCGTTGTCGATCTGATCGGGGCCGTAGCTCATGGTCAAGGCGAGCATCAAGGGCAGCGCCAGCATCACCATGTCGCCGTGGGACTTGCTCCCCAAGGATGGCCGTCCGGCTGCGTCCTGCGACATCAAGCACATCCCCAGCAACGTCGAGGTGATCATCAAGCTGCCCAGCTGGTGCAAGCCGTCTGGCGTCGGTGGAAAGATCGCGGCCGAGTTTGGCCTGAAGCCAACCAAGGCGACGGCGGCGGGCTGATGGACGCGATCACGACAGAGGAGCGCGAGGCTATCGACGCCTTCATGGCGCAGCGGAGCGTGACGGTCGTTGCGCCGCCCGCGCCGAAGCGCCGGGGCCGCCCGCCGAAGAACCCCGACGCGGTGCCGATTGACGAGCGGAAGGCGAGGGCAGCAAAGCGGGCGCTGGCGAAACTGCCGGGCGTCCGCGACCGCCGCCGGTTCAAGGCCGGGCCTATCGCCAAC
The DNA here is from genome assembly GCA_020441135.1 of Pseudooceanicola sp. Lineage (GTDB taxonomy): Bacteria > Pseudomonadota > Alphaproteobacteria > Rhodobacterales > Rhodobacteraceae > Seohaeicola_A. The sequence continues at coordinate 45,770 of JAGRMS010000200.1, read as the reverse complement.
GGCTCCTATGCGAAGACCGCGCCAGCAGACGCCACAGGCACGATCTACCCGACCCGCGTGTCGCCGGTGCTCGAAGGCGAGGCGGTCCTGAAGGACGGGGCGCATTCCTCGAAGATCGGCGGCGACGTTCTGGTTGGTCGCCTGCGCGGCGCGAAGATCTTCACCTTGACGCTGGAGGAACGGGCGACATGCCCGCGCTCCTGCCGACATTGGGTCGGGTGCTACGGCAACGCGATGCAGGCCGCGCGCCGCTGGCAGCACGGGCCAGAACTGATCGACCGGCTGGCGAACGAGGTGGCCGCGCTCTGCGCCGAACACGCGCACGTCCTGATCCGCCTGCACACTCTCGGCGACTTCTGGTCGGTCGAATACCTGGCCTTCTGGGTCGGACAACTGGACCTGCACGACAACCTGACCATCTTCGGCTTCACCGCCTGGGGGCCGGGAACGCCCATCGGCGATGGTGTCGACCGCGTACGCCGCGCGGGGCCTGACCGCTTCATGATCCGCACCTCGAACCGGACCGGCACGTGGGGATCCTTCACGCTGGACTTCCCGACCGAGGCCCCGCGCATCGGTGACGCTCTGGTCTGCCCCGAGCAGCGGGACGCCAACGCGGGCCACGTCAAGAAGACCCATTGCGGCAGCTGCGGGGCCTGCTGGAACGACGACCGCCCCATCGCCTTCATCTGCCACTGACCCCTTCCACCCCAACCGAGGGAATAGCCATGCCGAAGGACACGACGACTGCCCAGATCGCGGTAGATGCCCGCGACCTCACCCGCGCGCTGCGGTTCGCCATGCAGTCGATAACTCGGAAAACCACCATCCCCATCCTGTCCTGCAACCTGTTCCGGTTCGCGGACGACAAACTGACCATCATCGGCACCGACCTCGACATCGAATGCGAGGCGTCCTGCGAGGCGGAATCCGAACTGATCGAAGAGGCGCGGTTCGTCATGGACGGGCGCCAACTTCTGGCCTTCGCGCAGATGGCGGCCGGGCGGCTGCACATCGGCGTCGGCAAGGATGAAATCACGATAGCCGCCGACGAGGCGGTGATGACGCTGCGCAACCTGCTGCCGCCCGAGGACTGGCCGACGTGGTTCGCGGGCAAGGGAGAGCCTGTCGCGATGACCGTCGGCGAGGCTGACATGCGCCGCGCGCTGCACCGGGTCAAGTTCTGCATCTCGACCGAGGAGACGCGCTACTACCTCAACGGCGTCCACTGGTGCGCGCACCCCGAGACCAAGGCCCTGCGCCTGGTGACGACCGACGGCCACAGGATGGCGATCTACGACCTCGACCAGTCTTTCGGGGCCAAGCCCTTCATTCTGCCGAAGAAGACAGCGGAAATCCTTTACCGCGCCCTACGCAAGGACGGCAACGGCGACGTGGCGATGATCGTCGCGGAGAACGGGCTGAAAGCGGTGATAGAGACCCCGGCGGGTGTGATCCGCAGCAAGATGATCGACGGCAACTATCCCGACTATACCCGCGTGCTGCTGCAGGCCGAGGCCAAGATCGCCTGCACAGTCGGCGAGGCGATGATCCGGCGGCTGATGGTGGTTTCGGGTAAGTTCGCCCGCGCCGTCGCCTTCCGGCCGGAAGAGAAGCGCGTCACTTGCCGAGATCCATACGGCAACGAGATCGCCATACCGATGCAGTTCACTGGCGAGCCCATCAAGTCCTTCGGCTTCAACGGCGGCTATCTGATCGACCACTGCCGCGCCGCGGGCGGGGCGATCCGCATCAGCGGCAGCGGCCACGGCGATCCCTTCAGGATCCTTTCCGACGACCCCCGCGCCCTCTGGGTGCAGATGCCAATGCTCGTTTGAGGAGACCGACATGGACGACACCCACATGAGCATAGAGGACGGCGCGGGAAACACGCTGTTCGAGGGGACGGCGGACGACCTGCGCGACGCGGGCCGCCGGTTCAAGGCCGACAAGGAGTTCGACGACGCCGCGGAGAAGTCCTACCGCGTCACCGCGGACGAGTTGCGCAGTTTCATCGAGCGCTGGGAACGTCTCGACGCCGAGCGGCGCGACATCGTTGACCAGCAGAAGGAGGTGATGAGCGAAGCGCGCGGGCGCGGGTATGACGTGAAAATCATCAAGAAGGTCATCGCCCGCCGGAAGCGCGAGCCCGACGACATCGCGGAGGAGCAGGCGGTGCTTTCGCTCTACCTGGAAGCCTTGGGGATGCCGCAATGATCGACCAATGCAGCACTCCCGATGAGGTTCTGGCCGCATGGCGGGCCTCTGCGCATCAGACCAGAGAGGCGATGCGCAAGCGTGTCTATGGCGGGGCGGCGGCGGCAAGCCACACCTCGCAGATCGGCGTTCGCGGCAGGACGCCGGAGATCGCGGCGCGAGTCCAGATTGTCGCGGGCCTCGCCAGTGAAGGCCACGGCCAGAGCGAGATCGCCCGGCGCCTGAAGATCACACCCGACCAGGCCAAGCACGCCCTGATGGTGGCGCGGGCGGATGGGCTGCTGCCGCCGCGGGTGCCGTCATGAACCCCCTCGACGCCATGAAGGCAGACGCCGCCGCCGCGCAGAAGCGCATGAAGCGCGAGGGGATGGTCGACGGCAAATACAACGCCGCCGACATGGTGCGAGGCAATGTCGCCAACCGCCGCGAACAGATGGCCCCGCTCTTCCGCGAGGGCGTGCCCCAGCATGAGATCGCCAAGCGGTTCAGCATCTCCCAGGCGCTTGTCGTCCGCGAGAAGCAGCGGCTGAAAGGGATGGGGCTGATCTGATGCGCGACGACATCATCGACATCAAGTGGGAGAAGGAAGCCGACCTTTGCCGCGAGTTCGCGGCGGTTATCGCGCGCGATGAGCCCGACTGGACGGTGTATCCCGAAACCGGCGGCTACGACATGGTTCTGGCCCACAAGGATGGCCCGCAGATCGCAGTCGAGGCAAAGCTGGTGTTGAACGCCAAGGTGCTTTGCCAGGTGATGCCACGCTGGTCGGACATCGCCCGCGGCCCGGACTTCCGTGCGGTTCTGGTCGGTCGCGCCCAAGGCGACATGATCCCGCTGGCCGATCACCTGCATATCACGACGCTCATGCTGGATGTCAGATGGCAGGCCCCGCGCCGGTTCGATCAGCAAGGGCCATCGCGGCCTCGTTTCACCCTGCGCACGAAACTGCCGGAGGTGAAGCCAGCCGCCTATGGAAAGGCCAGATTCGACTGGTTTGACCGTGAGGGATGGTATGATCTTGCCCCGTCCGAACGGATCAAACTGCCCGAGTATGTGCCGCAGGTCGAGGCAGGCCACCCCGCCCCGATGGTTCTCAGCGACTGGAAAATCAAGGCCATGAAGGTCTGCCAGTGGGTGATCCGCGAGCAAACCATCACGCGCGCCCATTTCAAGGCCCTGAAGATCGACCCGTCACGCTGGATGAATGGCTACTGGCTGGAGAAGGCCGAGGGTCGCGGCCACTGGCGAGCGGCCCGACAATTCCCCGGTGACGCCTACCGGAACCAGCACCCCGAGGTGTGGGCGCAGATCGAGGCGGATTACGCGAACTGGTCGAAGCCGCTGACCGACGTTGGCGTTCAGGAGGCGCTGATCTGATGCGCGTCCCCTGCCTCCACCACAACGGGGAACGCTGCCCCGGCTGCGCCCTGCGCCGGGAGGCTGACCAATGGGCCGGGCATCTGGACTGCCAGACCTGCGACGGGTTCGGCTGGCTGCAAAAGCCCGACGCCAAGATCGTCGCGGAGACCGTCGCCACCGCCCGCGCCCACTACTGGCCCGCCCGCGAGGCCGCTTTCGCAGAACACAACAGGAGGATGCAATGCCCCGCTACACCGTGAGAGTCCGCTACGAGCAGGACACGGACATCCACGTCTACGCCCGCGACGAGGCCGAGGCGATGGAGAAGGCCGAGGACATCGTGTCCGGCTGGAACAACGTCATCTCCGCCGAGTCGCAGGACGCGGAGGAGGAATGACGCAATTGCGCCCATTCTTCAGCTACTACGGTGCGAAATACACCGGGGCCAAGCACTATGGTCCGCCGCGGCGCGATCTGGTGATAGAGCCGTTCGCCGGGTCCGCCTGTTATTCCACGAGATGGGCGGTCCCGCGCGTGCGCCTCTACGATGTGTCGCCCGACATCTGCGACCTGTGGGACTTCCTGATCCGCTCATCGGAGCGGGACATCGCCAGCATCCCCGATGCGTTTGAGCATGACGACGAGTTTCTGAGCCTGCCTCGTGCCCCCCGTCTTCTGTGCGCCTTCTGGGTGTCGAAGGGGCGCGCTGAGGCGATCAAGTCCCGGGGTGCGTGGATGACCGGCGCTATCGACCCCGCGAGCCGGGGCCGGACGCAGGACGAGGGCAAGCGCCTGATCGACCAGTACGAAGCCTATGGGCTGAACGTGGTGCCCGCGATCAACGCGGTGCTGCCGGGGCTGGACCACATCTGGTCCCTGCTTTCGCTGGGGCGGCTGAAGTTCTTCCGCCACCTGAGCAACACCGCCGACGAGTATCGCTTCTACCGGCGCGAGATCAAAGAGGACAAGCTGGGCGTCAGCCGGGCCATCGTGGTCAAGAGCAACGATCACCTGATGGACGCGCTGCGCTACGCAATCATGACCTGGGACCGGATCGCCAAGGTGAAGCCCGCCGGAGAGCGCGTCGGCCAGAGCCACCGCGTCGCCGACAGCAAGGCAGGATACTGAACGCATGAACATGATCGCGACCCGCAACCCGAAGGCCAGCGCCCCGGGAACAGAGATGGTGCGCGAGCCGATGCCGGGCATGGACGACCCGTCCAAGGAGAAGCTGCAGGAACTGATCGGCAAGCTGGCCGAGGAGGCCAACAAGCGCGTGATGCAGCGCGAGCCGATCGAGCAACGCTGGCTGCGCGACATCGAGCAATTCCACGGGCAATACGACCTGGAGACCGCGGCGGAACTGAAGCGGAAGAAGAACGCCTCGAAGGTGTTCCTGAACCGGACGCGCCCGAAGACGAACAGCATGAAGTCCCGGCTGTGGAACCTCCTGTTCCCGACCGATGACCGGAACTGGTCGATCCAGCCGACACCGGTGCCGGAGATGGCCGATGCCAGCGACGAGGTGCGCGGGCTGCTGGAGGACGCCGAGGACACCTTCGCCGACCGCAAGCGCAAGATGGAAGAGGCGGAGAAGGGCGGCAAGGAGGACGTTGCCGACCAGATGGCGGCCGAGATGGAGGACGTCGAAGGCGTTCGCTCCATCGCCCAGCAGAAGGCCGACGAACTGGGCGAACTGATCGCCGAGGCGAAGCGCCGGGCGCGGCTGATGGAACTGGAGATCGAGGACCAGTTCAAGACCTCGCGCTACCAGTCCGAATGCCGGGACGTCATCTCCGACGCCTGCAAGATCGGGACCGGGATCCTCAAGGGCCCGGTGAAGGCCAGCCGCCTCAAGGTGGTCTGGGAGAAGGATGCAGAGGGCAGGCACCGCCGCCGCGAGATCGCCGACAACCGGCCCGCCGCGCATTGGGTCGACCCGTGGTCCTTCTTCCCCTCGATCAACTGCCCGAAGATCGAGGACAGCGAGGGCGTCTACGTCCGCCACCTGATGACCCGGAGCAAGCTGCGCCGGTGGGCGAAACTGCCGGGCGTCGACAAGGACGCGGTGCGCGCGCTGCTGGAGCTTGGCCCGGCCACCGGCGACGTGCCGTCCTATCTCGCCGACCTGCGGAACATCACCAGCTCCGCCGACATGGAGACCAGCAACCTCTTCGTGATCTGGGAGTATACCGGCGCGCTGGAACCCGAGGACATCATGCTGCTGGCGCGGGCCGACGGCGACGAGGACACCTACCGCGACGCCGAGGAGATCGACCCGCTGGCCGAGATGCACGTCCGCGTCTTCTTCAGCCAGAACCGACTGCTGAAGCTGGACATTCACCCGCTGGACTCCAACGAGTGCGTCTATTCGGTCTTCAACCTCGAGAAGGACGAGTCGAGCCCCTTCGGCTTCGGCATCCCGCACCTGATCGCCGACCCGCAGCGGATCATCAACGCCGCCAAGCGGATGATGATGGACAACGCCGCCCTGTCCGTCGGGCCGCAGATCGTCATCAACAAGAGCGTGGTCGAGCCGGACGACAACGAGTTCACGCTCGAGGCGCTGAAAATCTGGCTGCGCAAGCAGAACGACGGCGAGACGACCCCGCCGTTCGAGATCTTCAACATCCCGATCAACCAGGAGCAGCTGGCCGCCATCATCGACATGTCGTCGCAGGACATCGACGACGAGACGGGCGTGCCGAAGATCGCCGAGGGCGAGCAGGGCGCCAACGTCACCAAGACCGCTCAGGGCATGGCGCTGCTGATGAACAGCGCCAACGTGCTCTTCGCGCAGTTCGTGAAGAACTTCGACGACGACGTGACGGTGCCGACGGTGCGCCGCTTCTACGACTGGAACATGCAGTTCAACGAGAAGGAAGAGATCAAGGGCGACTTCGAGATCGACGCCCGGGGCTCCTCCGTCCTGCTGGTCCGAGAGATGCAGGCCACCAACATGATGATGATCATGGACCGGTATGCCGAGCATCCGACGTTCGGGCCGATGATGAAGCCGCGCGGGGCCTTCGAGAACCTGCTGCGCGCGCACATGATGCCGGTCGACGAGATCCTCAAGTCCGAGGCGGAGGAGCGCAAGGACGCCAAGACCGCGGAGACGCAGCCCGATCCGGTGATGCAGCTGGAGATGCGCAAGATCGAACTGGAGGAGCAGAAGATTCAGGCGGAACTGCGCCAGATCGAGCTCAAGGCCGAGATGGTCAATGCCGAGATGGATGCGCGCCTGAAGATCGCGCAGATGGAGTTCGACGGGCGCATGAGCGCCGACGCCGCGCGCCTCAACATGCAGGCCGAGGCCGAGGCGAACCGGCACGGCCTGGCACAGGGCCAGATCGGCGACAAGGCCGAGGCCGAGCGGATCAAGGCCGACTCCAGCGAGCGCAAGCTGGCCGTCGAGATGGCCGCGCTGGAAGAGACCGGCAAGAGCGCAGGGGGGAGCGTGTGACCCCGCTGAACTGGACCCCTGGCGATACCGACAGCGCGACGTGGAAGAAGCTGGAGCGCCACATCGGCGAGCGCATCGCCGACCTTCAGGGCACGCTGGAGCGCGCCGCAGAGCCGCGGGCGATCCACCTGGCGCAGGGCCAGATACGCGCCCTGCGCGACCTGATCGAAGCCACCGCCCGCGTTCCGCGGGGATAGAGTTTCCTGCGGCCTGAGCCGCTCGACCGGACCAGTCTGGCATCGCTGGTATAGGCAAGGATGCAAGTGGTGGGTGTTAGCGCACCCGCCCACCGACATTCCGGCACCGCCCCGCCCACGGGTGCGACGGTGATCCGGTAGGGGCCCAGCCCCGCCCGCCAGAGGCCGCCCCCGGGCCGCCGCAACGAACCCCACAACGACAAGGCAGACCATGAACAAGGACGAACAGCGTTCGCCCGCCGAAGACGATTCGGCCGGCGCCATCACCGACGAACAGCAACTCTGGAACGAGTTCGACGATCAGGACAAGGCCGCCGCCCCGGCCGCCGACGATCCTGACGCGACGCCTGCGAAAGCGCCCGACGGGGCCGCTGACGCCGGACCGGATGTTGAGGATTTCCCGGGCGACGACGCCCCGGAAGTCGCCGCTGACGACGAGGATGAAGACGCGACGCCTGCACGGGATGCCAAACCCGAAACCCAGGAAACGATCGACTGGCAGGCACGGGCCACCGAGGCGGAGCACAAGTGGCGCTCCGACCAAGGTCGCCTCGCTGCCCTCCAGAAGAAAGTGGAGAGGTTGGAGAAACTGGCCGGGACGAACCCCGCCGCACATGACGAAGCCAAGGAAGCCCGCAAGAAGCGTCTGAAGGACGTCGCCGACGAGTACGGCGATGTCGTGAGCCCGCTGGTCGAGAACTACGAGGATCTCGAAAGCCGGTTGGACGCAGAAGCCGATGCCCGCCGTGGAGAGGCACAGTCCGAGCTTCAGGACATCTACGCCGCCGAATGGGCGGTCGTGACCAAGGAGCACCCCGACGGGATGCAGGTCGTGATCGACAATCGCGAGGTGTTCGATGCCTGGATCGAGGACCAGCCCAAACTCTACCGCGACATCGTGGCGCGCAACTCGAGCAAGGTCGTCGATGGTGCAGGCGCGGCGCTCCTCCTGAGCAAGTTCAAGGCCGATCTGGCCGCCGCCAACTCCGCCCCTGGTTCCGGTTCCCCCGAAACCAGCCGTCCGGACCGCCGCCAGCGCCAGCTGGAAGGCGCGGCCTCGGAACGTCCCGTCAGCCGTCAGGCTGCGACCAACGCTGCCCCGCCCGAAGGCGCCAGCGAACAGGCCGATTGGGACTATTTCGAGCGCCGCGAAGCCCGCAACGCGAAGCGGTAGACCCTGACGGCGTTGCCCAGGAGCAACGCAAATGACCATCACCCGCTCCACTGACTCGGGTATCAGCCAACGCACGAACGTGTACGCTGAACGCGAGATGCTGAAGCACGCCGGCCCCGTCACGGTGCTGGAAAAGTTCGGTGTTCCCAAGCGGATGCCGAAGAACAAGAGCACCACGATCAAGTTCCGCCGGCCGAAGGTGTTCACCGCCAAGACCACGCCGCTGGTCGAAGGCGTGACGCCCACCGCGACGCAGTTCGAGTACGAGGACGTCAGCGCCACGCTGCGCCAGTACGGCGAGGTCGTCGTGACCACCGACGTCATCGAGGACACCCACGAAGACCCGGTGCTGAACGACATGGTGAAGCAGGCCGGCGAGAACATCGGCCGCACGACGGAAGCCCTGATGTGGGCGGTCCTGAAGGGCGGCACCAACGTGTTCTACGCCAACGGCACCGACCGCACCCACGTCAACACCCCGATTTCGCTGGCCAGCCAGCGCGCGGTGACGCGGGCGCTGAAGGCGCAGAAGGCGATGAAGCACACCTCGATGCTGACCGGCTCGCCGAACTACGAGACCAAGCCGATCGAGGCCGCCTACATCGCGGTTGCCCACACCGACCTGGAGAACGACATCCGCGGGATGCCGGGCTTCACCCCGACGGTCGAGTACGGCTCGCGCTCGATGATCTGCCCGGAAGAGATCGGGTCGGTCGACGACGTGCGCTATGTGCTGTCGCCGGACCTCAACCCGGTGCTGGCCGGTGGCTCCGCCACGCTGAACGGCATGGTGTCCGCCGGTTCGGCGAACGTGGACATCTACCCGGTGCTCTACTTCGGCAAGGAAGCCTACGGCAACGTTGCGCTTCGCGGGCAGGGCGCGGTCTCCCCGTCGATCATCCCGGTCGGCGTGAAGTCCAAGGACGACCCGCTGGCACAGCGCGGCTATGTCGGCTGGAAGACCTGGTTCGTCTGCCTGATCCTGAACCAGCTGTGGATGGCGCGTCTCGAGGTAGCGGTAACGGACCTCTGATGAGCCTGGCGCGCGCGGCCTGACCCCGCGCGCCTCCCTCTTTCCCCAACTTCGAAAGGAGACCCCCATGAAGGGTCAAATCGCATATGGCACGCTGGCCGGGACCGGCTCTGCCATCAACGTGCCGCTCGGGTTCAGCCCGTCGATCATCTTCATCATCAACCAGACCGATCCGGGCTTCTTTATCTGGACCGCCGACATGGCTGATGCGGAGATGCTGAAGCTGACGGACGCGCCCGCGCTGACGTTCCCGACGTCCAACGGCATCTCGCTCTACGCAGGTTCGGACACCCCCGGTTCGCAGGCCGCGAAGGGCTTCACGATCGGCGCCGACACCGACATGAACGGTTCGTCGGACGTGCTGACCTACATCGCCATCGGCGAGCAGGACTGACGAGGCGGGCGCTCCGGCGCCCCCTCACCCCCTCCCCAGACCATGAGGATCGACATGGCACGCAAGCCCAAGAAGGCGGCGGCACCCGAAGAGGTGACGCCGGACGAAACCGCCAAGCCCGAGACGCCGGAGCCGCCCGCCCCCGAGCCGGAAGCGCCGGACGAGGCCGAGGAAGCCGCGCCGCTGGAGGATGTGGTCGACGAGTGGGTCGACGTGACCCTCACCGCCGCCCCGGCCGACCCGCTGCCGCTCTACGTCCACGGCGTCGGCCGCTGGGAACTGCGCGTCGGCAAGCCCTACCGCCTGCCCGCCGAGGCGGTCTCCGCGCTGCGCAATTCCGGCGCAACCCTGAAGGAGTGACCCCCATGGAGCGCATCAGCACTTCCGACGCCACCGCCGAACAGCTTCGGGCCTTCGCCACGATGATGCTCGGGCTGGAGATCGACGGCCGGTGGCAGGCCCCCAAGATCCTCGAGGCGATGGTCAAGGGCGGGTATACCGCCGACACCATCCCGCTGGTCCAGTCCCAGACCGGCCCGGCGCCGCGCGTGCTGCGCGCGGGCGAGGTGGCCCCGTCCAAGGTCGTGTCCACCAAGGCCAAGGACGGTTCGACCTACGATCGCCGCTTCTACCTGATCAACGTCCACACCAACGACGGCCCGGGCGGCCAGGAGCCGGTGCCGGTCGGCGTCAACGGGCGGATCATGTTCATCGAGCGCGGCAAGCCCCAGGAGGTGCCCGAGGAGTACGTCGCCGCGCTGAAGAACGCGGTCATGGACGTCTATCCCGCCTATACCGAAGGCATGGGCGGCCTGGGCGAGCCCCAGAAGGTGCAGATGTATCCGTTCTCGTACGAGGCGGCCTGATGAGCACTTTCCTGCATCTCTGCCAGAAAGTGGCGGAGCGCAGCGGCACCATCCCGGTGCTCGGTCAGCCGGAGGCGCTGACCGGGCAGTCGGGGCGGCTGCAGCGGATCATCAACTTCGTGATCCTCGCCCACGATGAGGTCCAGCGCGCGCGCTCGGACTGGCGCTGGCTGATCACCGAGTTCTCCAGCGACGTCATCTCCGGGGTGCAGTCCTATGACGCGGCGGCGCTTGGCATCTCCTCGCGGTTCTCGCGCTGGATCCACCGCGGCGACGACGGGCGCGACACCTTCTCGCTCTACCTCGCCGCCGATGGCCAGGCGACCGAGGGGTATCTGCGCTACATCGACTGGTCGGACTTCCGGCACAACTACATGATCGGGTCCGCCGCGACCGAGACCGGCAAGCCGACCTACATCTCCGAAAACGACCAGCGCAAACTGGTCCTCTGGCCGACGCCCGACGCCGCCTATACCCTGCGCGGCCGCTATCGCAAGGGCGCGGTGACATGGACGTCGGCCGATGCCGCCCTGTCGCCGGAGTTCCCCGAGGACTTCCACGAGATCATCGTGTGGCGCGCGCTGATGAACCTCGCCTCCTTCGACGAGGCCAACGAGCAGTTCCCCATGTTCGCCGACGCCCATGACCGGCTGAAGGGCCAACTCGTCAACGACCAGACGCCGCGCATCACCCGCGGCGGGGCGCTCGCCTGATGCAGCGTCGTGAGACCATACGCCTCGTCGGTGGCCTCGACCTGATCACGCCCGCGATCTCCCTGCCGCCCGGCTTCTGCATCGCCGCGCAGAACTACGAGGCCGGGGTTCAGGGCTATCGCCGCACCGAGGGCTACGAGCGGTACGACGGCCAGCCGGAGCCGCACAAGGCGGCCTATTGGGTGCTCGACTTCGACAGCGGGTCCGTCGAGATGGCCGAAGGCGACACGGTGGAGGGCGACACGTCCGGCGCCACCGGCATCGTGCTCGAGGATGCCACGCTGGAATCGGGTAGCTACGGCGGCGGGGATGCCGCCGGGTTCGTGGTGCTCTACAACGTCTCCGGCACCTTTCAGGACAACGAGGGGCTGGAGGTTTCCGCCGCCAACGTGGCAACGGCCGCCAGCGCAGCCCTTCTGAGTGGCGCGGACGACGATGCCGATGACGCGACATGGGCGGCGGCGGCGATCGAGGCGCGGCGCGCGGTCATCGGCCAGGTGCCGGGAACCGGCCCGGTGCGCGGGGTCTGCAGCCTGGACGGCGACATCTACGCCTTCCGCACCAACGTCGCGGAAACCGCGACCGACATGTACAAGGCGACCGCGGCGGGCTGGACGCTGCAGACCTTCGGGCACACGCTGAACTTCATCACCGGCACCGCGGCCTTCGCCGAGGGCGACACCGTGACCGGGGGCACGTCCGGCGCCACGGCGACCGTCGAGCGGGTTGTCGTCCGCACCGGCAGCTGGGGCCTGGGCACCGCGACCGGATACTTCGTCCTGTCCGGCATCACCGGCACGTTCCAGAACGCCGAGACGCTGACGTCCTCCGCAGGCTCCGCGACATGCAGCGGGACGCAGGCGGCGCAGAGCCTCCCCGCGCTGGGGTTCTACCGGTCGATCACGCACAACTTCTTCGGGGCCGCCAACCTGCGCCGCCTCTACTTCGTCAACCGCGCCGGATATGCGCAGGAGTGGGACGGCGAGGTGCTTTGCCCGCTGCGCGTGCCGGGGCTCAACTCGACCACCGACCGCCCGCGCTTCATCGGGGTCCACAACAACCATCTGTTGCTGGGCTATGCCGGCGGCGAGGTGATCTGTTCCGCCCCGGGGCTGGCCGTCGTCGGCAACTCCGCCAGTTTCATCACGACCGACGGCGCCGCGTCCTTCAGCATCGGCCAGACCATTTCGGGGATCCAGAGCAGCGCCAAGACCTCGACCGTCATCACCGGCCGCAACAAGGTCTCCTACCTCACCGGCAACAATGCGACCGACTTCGTGCTCTCCGACGTCTCCGCCGACAGCGGCGCGGTGCCGGACACGCTGGTCAGCATCGGCCAACTGCACTTCCTCGACGACATCGGCGTGCGGTCGATGACGTCGGCCCAGGAGTTCGGCGACTGGAACATCGGCACCGTCACCGAGCGGATCGAGCCGCTGCTGCGGCAGAAGCGCGAGGCTGGCGTGGGCGTGATCGGCGCGCTGCGCGTCCGCGCCAAGAACCAGTATCGCCTGTTCTACGACGACGCGACGGCGATCACGATCTACTTCGGCCGCCCGCAGCCCGAGTGCATGACGCTGGCGATGGGCTTCACGCCAGAATGCCTGCACTCCGGCGAGGATTCCGACGGCAACGAGATCCTTCTGGCCGGGACGGATGACGGCTGGGTCTACCGTCTCGACGTCGGCAACAGCCAGGACGGCGAGGCGATCCAGTATTACCTGCGCTTCGGGTTCATGCACCAGGGCGACCCGACGGTGAACAAGCGGTATCACCGGGCGATCCTGAGCGTGGCCAACGGCGGCCCGGAAACGACGATCACCTATTCGTCCGACTTCAGCTATGGCGATCCGGACCAGCCCAGCGGGGTGGATTTCACCCTGGCAATGCCCGGCGCGGGCGGCTTCTGGGACGTCGCGGATTGGGACCGGTTCTATTGGGACGCCCGCGTGCAGTCCGACGCCTTCGCGGAACTGAACGGAATCGGCACCAACGTGTCGCTCGCCGTGGTGGGTGAAAGCTCCGACGAGGAAAGCCACACCCTGAGCAGCATGACCATCTTCTACTCGCCGCGGAGAAGCCTGCGATGAGCAACGACTACTACAACGCCAGTTCACTGATCTCGACGCTTTCCAAGGCCAGCTCGAAATTCGTGAACGCGGCCTTGTCCGCCATCGCGGCGGGATTCGAGAAGCTGCCCGGCGAGGCCGCGCTGAAGCAGAACCGGGTGAACTTCGCGACCGACACCGGCACGGCGAACGCCAAGACGATGACGCTGACGCACGCGATTTCGTCCTATGTCGACGGCGCCGCGCTGGCGGTGAAGATCGGCGAGGCGAACACCGGGGCCTGCACGATGGATTGGGGCCCGGGCGCGCGGTCGGTGGTGCATGTCGACGGCAGCGCGATGCAGCCGGGCGACCTGGGCGCGGGCCAGTTGCACACCTTCCGCTACGACGCGACCAGCAACAAGATCGTGCTGCAGACGCCCGTGGAGCGGATGAACCTCGGGCTGGCCACCATCACCCAGCAGGAAGCCGACAGCACCGAGATCGTCACCCTGGTCTCGACGTTGGGGCTGGCCACGCGGGCCGCGCTGGTGTCGCTGGTCGCGGCAGGCATGGTCTGGCCGGATGGTGCCGTGGTACGCGCGGGCGGTGTCGCCTACCAGTGGGATTCGAGCGCGGCGATCGAGGGCTGCATTGCGGGGCTCAAGCCCTATGGGCAGATCGACGTCCGCCATTTTGGCTCGGTCGGCGATTGCGTGTTCGACGATGACGACGAGCTTGTCTCCGGCACCAACGACTGGACCGCCTTCCAGAGCGCGATCAACTATGCCAACAGCATCGGCGGCGGCGTGGTCTTCGTGCCCCATCATTGGGGTGGGCAGGGCTACCGGCTGGGCCAGGCGCTGAAGGCGAAGAACAGCGTTCGCTTCGTCGCCGAAAGCCCGATGACGCGATTCTACACGACGGGCGACGCGCCTTCGACGCCCGGCGCGAATGGCGTCCCGAACAACAATTCGTGGATGTTCGGCAGTTGGACGGCCGGGAACTATACCAAGGCCACGGCCTATGCGCTGGACAGCGTGACGGCGGGCGCGGAAACCTGCACCGCAACCACCGCAGGCGATGCCGCGAATTTCGCTGATGGCGACGTGGTGTTCGTCCGCTCGACCTCGACCTATCAGGTTGGCGGGCTGGACCGGCCTCTGTGGGGGCAGTTGAACGTCGTGGTCGGCACCCCGGCGGCTGGTGCGATCGGGCTGCGCTATCCGCTTCTCGACACCGGAGCGGCAGAAATTGTCAGCTTCAGCGATGACCCGTCCACCTGGGAAGACGCGGACGGGACCGACAGCCTTGAACAGCAGTTCGCCACGCGCGATTTCCAGGTGATCGGCGGATGGTGGTCGACCGAGGCCAACGGGGCCATGTTCGCATCGGGCGGCGGCGCCATCGACTGTGTGATCGCGCCGCACCGGATCACCTGCCGGTCGGGTGTCGCCTATGGCAACCTGTTCGCCCACACGCTCTTCACCTGCGACGTCGAAGAGACGTGGAAGGCCGGGACCGAACTGTCCATCTGCTCCCACGACTGCATCGTGCGGATCACCAGCGCGGTCAACCGGGCTGACCGGGGGCTTTCCGCGGCCGACGCGGCGGTCTGGCTGGACGGCAACTCTCGCAGGAACCTTGTCCAGATCGGCACGCTGAATTGCGGCACATTCGATCACGGGGATGCCGTCCAGTTCCTGTCCTGCCAGGACAACCGGGTCGAGATCGGCACGCTCTACGCGCGGGCGGTCACGGGGGCGCTGGTGCGCTTCCTCGATGCCTCCTACACCGGAACCAAGCCGACGATGAAGGGCAACTCCTGCCGGATCGGCAATGGCTACGGCGGGGCGGGCACCTATTACGTCCAGTTCACCGGCAACGGGAACATGGGGCCGAACGTCTGCGAGGATAGCCGGTTCTGGGGCGCGGTGTCTTCGGGCGCCCTGCAACTGAATGGCAACGATGGATCAGGCTGCACGGTGCGCAACGTGATCTGCGAGTATGGTGGCATCACCGTCGCGAACAGCCGGGGCTTCTCGGTGCAGGGGCATTTCCCCGACGGCATCAGCCGGTCGTCGCACTTCGACACCGAATACGCTTATGGCCGGTTCGACATCACGACGACCGCATCGCGCCTGCTGCGCCAGGTCGCCTATCGCGCCGCCAGCAACGCCGGGATCACGGCGACGAGCGGGTCGCCCTTCACCATCACCCGGTCGATCCCGATCGGTGGGCTGAACCCGGGCGACGAGATCGCCTTCGATCTGATCGTGGCCGTCCGGGCGGGGTCGACCAGCGACGACAAGACGGTCGTGATGAAGCTGGGCAGCACGGCGGGCAGCGGTGGCACGACGGTGGAAGCCTACACCAGCATCGCCACGACGGCCGTGAATATCCGGATCAAGGGCGTGATCAGCCGGGTCAGCAACACCTCGGTCTGCGTCACCTACGACGTCTCCGAGGGCACCACGCCCGTCACCGCCAAGAGCACCGATGTGACGGTCTCGGCGCTGGACGCGAACGCGCTGGAGATCTTCTTCAGCGTTCAGCCGGCGACGGACACGCTCGACATCCGCGGCGCCACCATCACCCCTCGCTGCGCGGCGGCGGGGCAACTGGCTGCATGAGCGGCTTCCTGGTCCCACTGGAGGCCGCATGAACGATCTGTTTCTTCGTATCGACTTCTGGATCGGGGTGGCGCTGGCCTGCCTGATTAAGGTCAAAGCAAGCCCGAGGCTGGGCATCATCAACGCAATCCTGACCATCGCCATCGCCATCGGCGCGGCGCTGGTGCTGACCGGGCCGGTGCTGGAATGGCGCAGCCTGTCGTCATCCTGGGCACCGGCCGTCGCCGCCCTGGTCGCGCTGACCTTCGAGCACGCCGCGCGCCAAGTGCTGGACATGAAACTGCTCGACATCATCAAGGCATGGCGGGGAAAAGCATGAGGTGGACGGCAAGCATTCTCGGCGCGTGGGCGGCGATCTGGATGCTGACGGAGCTGCCCCGAGTCCTTCCTGTCGCCTGGTGGTTCGCTGCCGGGGAAATCCACGTCGAGGACGCGCGCCGGGGCGAGTGCCCGCGGATGACCTTCGCCCGGGACATCAACGGCGACTTCCACGCGAACTGGACCGTGACGCTGCTGCGCCAGGGATCAAGCGGGGCCTTTTACACCTATCGGACCTTCCGGGGGTCGAATGACTACCGCCCCGGCAACGCGCTGCCCGACGATCTGGACCTGTGCTGGTGGGTCTGGTCCGACACCATCGACCTTATTCCCGGCATCTACCGCGTGAACACGCTTTGGCGGCTGCACGTCGGCGTGACGGTTCGAGACGTGCGGCGCACCAGCAACCAATTCGAGGTTAGACCATGAGAGTATCCGACAAGGGCCTGCTCGAGATCGCAGAGCATGAAGGCATCGTTCCGGCGCCCTATCGGGACAGCAAGGGCGTCTGGACCTTCGGCATCGGCCACACGGCGGCGGCTGGCGGGCTGGACCCGCGCGAGATGAAGGGGGCGATGCCGACGGACCTGAACGGCGCGATTGACCGGGCGATCACCATCTTCCGCGAGGACGTGCGTAAATACGAGGCGCGGGTGAATGCGGCGATCACGGTGCCGCTGGCGCAGCATCAGTTCGATGCTCTGGTATCGTTTGACTTCAACACGGGCGGCATCCACCGGGCGCGACTGACGCAGGCAATCAACGACAGAGGCCCAGACGCGGCGCGGCATTTCATGGGGTGGGTGAAGCCGCCGGAAATCCGCAAGCGGCGCGCTGCGGAAATGAACCTGTTCCGCACCGGGGACTACGACGCCAACGGCGACGACATCCCGGTATGGCGGACGGACGGCAAGGGCAACCTCAAAGGCATCCTGCGCACCTTCGACGGGGCCGAGTTGCTGGCGCGGATGAACCGCCCGAATGCCGATTGGGCGCCACCGCCAGCCCGCGAGATCGCCCCGCAGGGCGGCAAGGGCGGCGCTGTGGCGGCTGGCGGCGGCGCGGTGGCCCTCGGGCTTGCTGCGCTCTGGAATTGGGCCTGTGACCTGTCCTGGGTCGCGTGGCTGTTTTCGTCCTGCACCAACTGAATCCGGCGCTAAGCCGTTTCGCCAGCCCGAGCGTCAACGGGCACGATGGAAAGGCAAAACAATGTCCAAAATCAGAGGGCGGTTTACGCTCCAACAGATCGACCAGCACGCATCGCACGATTCGCAGGCGTGCCTCTGCAATGTCCGCTTCACCGCCGTTACGGCAGGAAAGGCGGACTGTGAAACCTGGTCAAAATGGACGCCGAACGGCGAACTCACCATGACGATCACAAATCCCGACGCGATGAAGCATCTCGCCGTGGGCAGGGACTACTTCCTCGATTTGACGCCAGTCGAGGGCTGACACCACCGGGGCGGCTCCGGCCGCCCCAAGCCTTGGAGGCTGACATGCACACCTTTGCAATTCTCGCCCCGTTCATCCGCATCGCGCTGCGCTATGCCGCCGGCGCGCTGATGGCGCGGGGCTGGTTCACCGAGGCGGACGCCGCGCTGTTCCTTGACGACGAGTTCGTGGGCGCGATGGTCGCGGTGTTCAACGAGGCTTGGTATGCGCTGGCCGTCAAGCGGGGCTGGGCGAAGTGAAGGACTTCACCCGCACCGATTACGAGAAGCTGCCTCAGACGCACTACTGCGATCGGTGCGGCGTATGGTCTGCGATCCCTCACCGCCATTGGGGGAAAGCTCCGACTGTCGCTATCCCGAAGGTCGAGAAATGATCCTCGGCTTCCTGACCTCGCGCCTTGGCCGCTACGCGCTGATCGCGCTGGCGATTGTCGCCGCGCTCGGCTGGTGGCGCTGGGATGCGATGCAGGACGCCCGGCGGGCGGAAGAAGCCCGCCAGATGCAACAGCACATCGAAACCCGGAGGCGCATTGATGAAGCGATTTCTGATCCTCGGACTCCTGACGACATCGTTGAACGGCTGCGGCGACTTGCTCAGTGAGGCGGTCGTGCCATCGCTTTGCGCGGGCACGCTGGCCGCTCGCAAGGCTCATGCGGCGGCGCTGCTGGTGGATGGCGGGCCGCGCTCGCAGGACACGGGGGAACGGGTGCTGACCGGCATGAAGGCGGGGTGTGCAGAATGAAAGCCTTCCTCTCTGCCCTGATCCTCGCCGCCGCCCCGGCCGCCGCGCAGAACAGCGACTGCGGCCCGCACGAATCCGTCGTCGCCACTCTGGCCGCCAAATACGGCGAGACCATCAAGGCGATGGGGCTGGAACAGCGCGGGGCCATGCTTGAGGTGTTCGCCTCCGACGAGACCGGAAGCTGGACCATCGTCGTCACCGCGCCAGGCGGCCTGACGTGCCTGATCGCCTCGGGCCAGGGCTTCGATGCCGTGGGCGAGATCCTCGGGCCGACCAACGAGAAGACGTAGGAGAACGATATGGCTGTGCAGGATGTGATGCACCTCAAGCGCCGCGCGGAAAAGCAGATGGCGAAGGCGGGAACGCCAGCCGCCGCGCCGCTGACGCCTCCCCCGCCCAGCGGGTTCGGCGGCACGGCGACAACCGCGCAGGCCAAGCCTGCGGTGCAGCCCATGCAGGGGTTCGGCGCCACCGCCAAGCCGCCGACGATGCAGACCATGGCCGCAGCGCCCGCCGCCCCCAAGCCGCCCACCACGGACGTCTCCAAGATCGCCGCGGGCATGATGAAGCAGGACACGCCTCTGATGCAGATGGCGCGGACGCAGGGGATGCAGGCCGCGAACGCGCGCGGGATGCTGAACAGTTCGATGGCCGCCGGGGCGGCGCAGGATGCCGTGCTCCAGCAGATCGTGCCGATGGCCAGCCAGGAATCGCAGCAGCGCCACAGCACCGCGATGTCGGCGCAGGAGTCCGCGCAGCGCATGGCCGAGGCCGCGCAGGGGTTCGGCTTCCAGAAGAAGTTGGAGAAACTCGGGTCCAAACTCGACATGCGCGAGGCGGCCCAAGGCTTCGGCTTCCAGAAAAAGCTGTCGCAACAGGAGTTCGAGCAGGCATCCTCGCTGTCCGACCAGGAGTTCGAGCAGCAGTTCAAGATGACCCGGGAAGAGTACCGGCAGAAGCTGGAATTGCAGTCGCGCGAGCAGACCCAGCAGACCAAACTGTCGCGGATGGAGTTCAACCAGGCGAAGGGTCTCTCCGAGCAGGACTTCCAGCAGAAGTTCAAGATGAGCCGCGAGGAATACCGGCAGGCCCTGAACATCCAGAAGGAAGATCAGGACTTCAAGAAGACCCTCGAAAAGCTGGGCTTCCGTCAGGACAAGGCGCTGTCGCAGCAAGAGTTCGAGCAGGCGATGACGCTCTCGGACCAGGAGTTCCAGCAGACCACGGGCCTGTCGAAGCAGCAGTTCGAGCAGGACTACGCGCTGCAGCAGCGCCGCCTGGGCACCGAGAAGTTCCTGGCCAAGCTGGACTCGGGCACGCGCCAGCAACTGATGGACATGGAAAGCAAGATGCGCAAGCAGCTTGCGAAGATCGAAGTCGGCGCAGACGCGAAGACGAACATGACCTCGATGGTCACGTCGATGCACGAGCTCTACTCGAAGCAGATGGCGTCGATCCTCGCCAACCCGAACCTGCCGGCAGAAGAGCGCGCCGCGCTGCTGAAATCGGCGGGCGAGCTCCTGCAGCTCCAGACCGGTCTGGTCGAGGGCGTCTACGACATGGAGTTCGACTGGATCGGCTCCGCCTTCAACCCGAACACTGGCAAGCCGGTCAAGGAGAAGCCCGCCGATGGCAAGGGAGATGGCAAAGGCGACGGCAAAGGCGGGAAAGGTGGAAAAGGCGGCAAGGACAAGGATCCCCCGCCCGTAGAAGAAAAGCCTGATCCGGGCCCATGATGACTATCCGCATGGCGAGTTTCGTCGACATCCCGCAGATTGTTGCGCTGGCCGCCGACGCGCTGGCCCGGTCACGCTATGCCGCCTTTGCGCGGCTGGACGCGCAGGCTGTCAAGGCCGTGGCATTCGATTGCATCGCGCAGCACGCGCCGGTGCCGGGCCGGGCCGCGCTGTTCATGGCCGACGGCGCCGATCGGCTGGACGCCTGCTTTCTCGGCACCGTGACGCCGCTCTACTTCGGCACCGACGCGCTGGTCGGGTCCAACCTGTTCTTCTACGCCCGAGAGGATGCGCCCCCGACCGCCGCCCTGCGGCTGCTGCGCGCCTTCGAGAGATGGGCGCAGGGCTCCGACCGGCTGACCATGTTCCGCTACGGGTTCTCTGACGCGATCAGCGACCCTGAGAAAACCGCCCGCGCCTTCGAGGCATCTGGTTGCCGCCGCGCCGGGTTCATCTACGAAAAGGAGACCACCTGATGGCCGCAAGTCTTGCCGCACTCCCCGCGATCTTTGGCGCTGGCGGGATCGGGACCACCATCATCGGGGGCGTTCTGGCCGGCGCGGGGTCCGCGATCATGGCCAAGAAGCAGTCCGAGGAGGAGGAGCGCCAGCGCATCGCCGAAGAGCAGCGCCAGCAGGCCACCTACGAGGGCGCCGCGGAGGCGACGCGCTTCTGGGAGGATCCCCTGCAGATGGACAAGCCGATGGGCGCGGCGGCGGGCAACGCCTACGAGCGGGCCAGCGCGACCTCGAACAAGAACCTGGCCGTCGGCACCCGCGAGGAGCGGCGGATGCCGGGCCAGCAGTATCGGACGCAGGCCCCGGCCAAGCCGTCCGGCTTCCGCTACAACCGCGAAACCCACCAGATCGAGAAGGTGCAGGCATGATGCAGGGCTTTGGCGCCCCGGCGGCGCAGGAACAGCAGCAAGCCCCGGCCCCGGCTGGCGCCGGCGAGGTGGACCAGTCGGAACTGAACAAGTTCATCGGCATGGCGACCATGGCGATCTTCGACGAGAAGTTCCTGCCCAAGGCGGTCGAGGCGCTGAAGAAGGGCGGCCCGCTGCCGCAGGCAATTGCGCGCCTGGGCGTCACAGTCGTCGGCCGCATCTATGAGGCCGCGAAGAGCCAGGGCCAGCCGGTCAGCCCGCAGGTGCTTCTGCTTGGCGGCGCCGAGGTGATCAAGAAGATCGCGGAACTGGCGGAGAAGGCCGGGCTTCCTGCGGATCAGGAGGCGGTCGAGATGGCCTTCTTCATCGCAGCCGACATGTTCAAGAACCATGTGAAGGGGCTGGGCGACTACACCGACGAGATGGAGCAGGAGGACGCCGCCGCCTTCATTCAGAGCATGGGCGACGACGCGATGCGCCAGGCGGTCGAGAAATCGCAGCGCGCCCTGTCGCTGGGGGCGCAGCAGATGCCCGGCGCGCAGTTCGCGATGCCTGAAGAGGAGGCGCAGCAATGAACGTCGGATTCGCGGGGGCGCTGGCCGGTCTTGGCCAGGGCCTGATGGATTACGCCGCCGATCAGCGCCGGTTCGCGCAGGAGATGATGCGCGACAAGGCGCGGCATGAGCAGGCCATGGAGATGAAGATGGCGGGCAAGGCCGGGCGCGGCGGTGGCGGTGGGGGTCGGAGCGGTGGCGGGGGCAGCGGCAATGTCGGGTTCGGCGAAGCGGGCGTGGGCCGCACTCTGACGGCGCAGGAACGCGATGACGTCGGGCGCTATTACAAGAGCGCGTTCCCGAGCGATGAGTACACCGATGAGGAAAAGATCCCCTCGCAGGCCGAGTTCGAGGCCGAAATGGAACGGTCCTGGCAGAAAGGCGAGTCCTTGTCGGCGGTGGCCAACCGCGTCGCGAAGTCGTGGGGGTCGTGGGAGGAGAAGGGCACGCGGAAGGTGGAGCGGAACTGGCTGGGCAAACAATGGCACGGCACGGATACCTACGATAAGCCGACCAGCGAGACCCGCTACGGCTTCGGCGGCCCGCCTCCCGCGCCGGAGGCGGCTCCAGTGCCAGATGATGCCCCGGCGCAATCGGCAGGCGCCCCTGGGCAACAGCCCGCCGCCACCGCTGCGCCCGCTGCTGCACAGGCGAACGACCCCGCCGCCATCCTCGAAGAAGCGCGCAATGCCATCGCGCAGGGCGCCAACCGTGATGCGGTGATCGCGCGGCTGATCAAGATGGGCATCGACCCGAAAGGTCTCTGATGGGCATTTTCGACGACCTTCTCCCACAGAACGGATCGGTAAGCGGTCTTTTTGATGACCTCCTGCCGCCGTCCGCGGCCCCCGCGACGTCGCTCCGCCCGCCCGTGCGCGCCGTGGATGCGCCTGCGGTCGCCGACGAGGGCCCGGTGCAGCCGGTGACGGGTGAGCCCGAGCACGCGCCTTTCGCGGCCAGCCGCCCGGGTGCGGCCCCCGTCCGTCGTGGGTTCGGCACGCCCGCCGCCCCTGATGGTGAGGACGCGCCGGAGGCCGGTGCGCCTGCGGAGCCACCGCCCGCCGCCGCCGATCCCTTCGACAGCGCCCTGATCGCGCCGAAGCGCGCGCCGTCGGGCAAGTTCGGGGCCAGGCCGGGCGACGAGGTGTCAGAGCCGACCGCGCTGGATCGCGCTGTCCAGCGCGGGGCGATCCGGGTTCAGGCCACGCCATTCGCCATGACTGCGACGCAGGCCGCGAAGACGATCGAGGAACAGGAAACCGGGTTCGGCTCGATCCCCGACCGGTTGAAGCGCGCCGACTACCTCGCCGAACTGATCGCCTCCTACGAGGAGGAGATGCCAGCGATGGAGGCCGCCGATGCGGAGGCGGCGCAGAACCTGCGCGACGAGATCGCCTTCATGCGCCAGCGCGAGGCCGATCTTCGGCTGGGCGCCACCACGCCATCGGCCAAGGCAGCGCAGGAGCGGCGCGGCGCGCGGGCCGACGAGGCGCTTGAGCGCGGCATCCCTGCCATTATCGAGTTGCGCAGGCTGACCGACAAGGCGGCGGCTATTCCCATGTCGAAGTCGGCGGAGGCGGTGAAGGCGCGGCTGGCGGCGGCGCCGGACACCATCGCGGACACCTTCAAGGCGCTGATGGCGCGTCCGATGCAGACCGCCGCGTTCATCGGCGAGATCGCGGCGGAGAGCGGCCCGGCGATTGCAGCATCCATCGCGTCCGGAATCATCACCCGCAACCCCTCGCTGTCGGCGGCGATCCTGGGCGGTGGCGCGTTCACGCAGGAATACGGCGCATCCGTCGACGAGTTCCTTCAGGAGAACGGCGTCAAGATCACCAACGAGGCCGAGGCGGCGGCGGCGCTTGGCAATGCAGACCTGATGGCCGAAGCGGACAAGCGCGGTTTGCGGCGCGGCATCGTGATCGCGGCGGCCGAGATGCTGGGCCAGAAGGCCACCGGCATCATCGAAAAATCCATGAGCCCGGTGCGCGGCGCGGTCACGTCGACCGGTGTGCAGGCCGCGACTGGCGCGGGCGGTGAGTCCGCGGCGCGGCTGGCCGCAGGGCAGGAACAGAGCCCGCAGGACATCATCCTGGAAGGCGTGGCCGAGATGGTTACGGCACCGGCTGAAATCGGCGCGGCGGCCCTGTCGGAAGACAAGCGCGCCCCGCTGGCCAACCTCACCCCCGCCGACCGGGCCAGCCCGCTCCCCGACGAGACCATCGCGCGGGGCAAGGCGAAGATCGACGAGATCCTTGCGAAGAACCGGGGCGGCCCGGCGGCGGCGCTTGACGTCGCCCCGGCGCAACCCGAGGCCCCACAGGGCGTGCCCGCTGGCGCGCTGCCGTTGTCCGACCTCTACGATGATGCGACCGAGGCGCCCGGCAGCGCGCCCGCGCGTCCGGAGGCGGCATCGGCCGAGCAGCCGCTGGCGGAGCCCCGGCAGGAGAGCGCGGCCGCCCCCGCCGCCCCTGCCGACCAGAGCGGGCGGGCGACTGAGGGACAGCGCCCGCCCGCCGCCAATCGGTTCGAGGAGTTCCCCGAGGAAGACGGCGACGGCAACCCGACCGGGCGCACGATCCGGGTGGATCTCGAAACCGGCAAGGCGTCGGTGGTCGAGGCAACCCGTGCAGAAGATGCACAGGTTCAACCGGAGCAGGATGGTAGTCAGACCGGAGTTGAATCGGAGTTGGCGCCCGCGCCGAAGGGAGATGAAAGGGAGATGCTGTCGGAAACTCCGGCCCCATCCGCCCCCAAGTCCGCCCCCTCAATCGAAGTTCTCAGCAACGAAGACCTGACCGCGATCGAGGCGGACCCGGCGACGTTCCAATACAAGAGCGGGGGCGACGAGCAGGGCGTCACGGATCGCCTGCGCGGCGTCACGAAATGGGATGCGACCCGCGCCGGATCGGCCATCGTGTTCGAATATGCGGACGGCCGCCGCGTGGTCGCCGACGGCCATCAGCGACTGGGGCTGGCGAAGCGCCTGCGCGCCGAGGGCCAGGACGTGCAGATGCCGGTGATCGTGCGGCGCGAGGCCGACGGCTATTCCCCGGAAGACGTCATGGTCGAGGCCGCGCTGAAGAACATCGGCGAGGTGCCGGTCAAGGGCACGCCCGACCCGCAGATGGTGGTGGATGCCGCGAAGGTTCTGCGTGCAAGGCCGAAGATGAGCGCGGAGGAGATGAACCTGCCGCCCGCGTCGGCGCTGGCGCGGCACGCGCTGAACGTCCGCAACCTCTCCGACGATGCGTTCGGGATGCTGGTCAACGAGCGGGCGAGCGTGCGGAACGCCTCCGCCGTGGGCAAGGCGGTCTCGGACAAGGCCGCCCATGCCGACATCCTGGCGATGATGGAAAAACTGCCGATCAAGAACGAGTTCGAGGCGGATCAGGTCGCGCGCGCCGCGGCGGCCGATGTGCAGACCAGCACGCAGGCCAGCCTGTTCGGCGAGGAACAGGTCGCGCAGTCCAACTATCTCGAGCGCGCCCGCGTTCTCGACGTCACCCTGAAGCGGCTGAAGAAGGACGTGGCGACGTTCAACACGGTGCTGGAGCGGGGCGGCAAGATCGCCGCCGTCGGCAACGTCTTGGATCAGGACGCAAACCGTGCGAAGGTGGAAGACGACCGCGCGGCGATGACCTATCTCGCCCGCCTGGCGAACACGAAAGGGCCGATCAGCGATGCACTCACCGAAGCAGCCCGCGCCCTCAAGGGCGGCACCAGCATCGGACAAGTTGTCGATGGCTTTGAGCAAGCTGTCCGACGCGCAGTTCAAGGCGGCGGCGAGCCGGGCGCAGGAGTCGATCAAGGTCGGCGAGCGGATGAACGCGAAAGCGGCGGCCGCCAGCGGGATGATGCCCCGCAAGAAGTAGCGGCGCCGCCCACCCCGACCGCAAGCTGGGTGATCCGCGACAAGGCGACCGGCGAAGTCGTCATGGAGACCTTCGACAAGAAGAAGGTCGAGGCGCTGAACAAGGTCAAAGCCGATGTGAAGTTCCAGCGCGACGAAAAACTCCGCGCCGGCACGCCCCAGGACGAATGGCTGCGGGAGATCATCCTTCCCCTGATGCCCGCGCTGCGGCGGGAGTTGAACCGGCTGGGCCTGAAGGACGTCGGGCTCTATCTGGACGACAACGCCGAGCGGGCGGCTGACGGCGTGCAGGGCATGTTCAACCGCTACTGGAACGGTCGGATGGACATCCTGATCGGGCAGTCGCTGGACCCCCTGGCAACCCTGCATCATGAGGCGATCCACGCGCTGAAGAACATGGGACTGTTCACGGACGCCGAGTGGAAGGCGCTGGAGGTCCGCGCCAAGGCGGCGTGGATGAAGAAATACGACATCGCGGATCGCTACGGCGACCTGTCGCAGGCCGAGCAGATCGAAGAGGCCATCGCCGAGCATTTCGCGCAATGGGCCAAGGGCGGCGCAAAAGCCGATGGCGCGCTGGCGAAAGCCTTCGAGAAAATCCGCGCCTTCTTCGAGGCGATGGGGAACGTCCTGCGCGGCGCTGGCTTCCAGACCGCTGACGACGTGTTCGCGCGGGCGCTGGCGGGCGAGGTCGGGAATCGGCCCGGCACGGATATGGTCGCGGAACTTGCCGCTGCGCAGATGGATCAGTCCAAGCCGATCATGACCAAGACAGACGCCTTCAAAAGGTGGTTCGGCGACAGCAAGGTTGTCGACGAGAACGGCGATCCGCTGGTGGTGGAGCACAGGAGCGACCAGCCGGACATTGAGGAGTTCGACGGATACGAATTGCCGGGCTGGTTCGCTGAAAAGGGCGGGCCGGTCGGTGAGAACTACGGCAACGTGTCCTACCCTGTCTACCTGTCCATAAAGCGCCCAATCTCGATCCCTTTCGACGCCAACGATTCGGTCACGCCGGAAGAGTTGCTGGAAAGTCTTGGCCTGCCGATTTCGGCCTGGCCCGGCAAGGATCGAATGGACCGCTCGCAGTTCGTCCACAACATCGTCAATCGTGCTGATTTCGCCCGGATGGCATCCGCGCTGGATTTCGATGGCGTGGTCATGAATGAGGCGGGCAGCCGCACTTGGGCCGTGTTCCGCCCCGAGCAGATCAAGTCCGTCTACAATCGCGGCACCTTCGACGGCGGCGATGCGCGGATCATGTATCAATCCGCCTACCACGGCTCCCCGCACGACTTCGACCGGTTCTCGACGGACTACATGGGGACGGGTGAAGGGGCGCAGGCTTTTGGCTGGGGGATTTACCTGGCTGGCCGTCGCGGCGTCGCAGAATACTATCGAAATACCCTTAGTGGGTATCTCGGGCCGGATGGCAGCCCATTTGACGACCTGAACCCGGAACACATTGCGGGGGCGGCTCTCGCCGAGTCGGGTGGCGATAGGAGCGCGGCGTTGCTGCTTCTGCCACCACATCATCCGTGGGACCGTGAAACCGCCGAGTCTAGGGCGGCGGCAGAAGCAGCGGCAGACCTCCTTCAGAATGGTCAAGACGTGAAGCCCGCAAAGCGAGGCGGCCGCCTCTACACCGTGGACATCCCCGAGGACAGCGAGATGCTGGATTGGGACAAGCCTCTGAACCAGCAGCCGCCAGGTCTCAAGGCCAAGCTGCTGTCGGTTGTTGACGCCATTCAGCCTTACGACGCGGCGCGCCGCAAGAGTTGGAAACGTCCGGGGTGGGCACTCAATCCGGGCGATGATCCGAACGTGCATTACGACGATGCGATCGAGGTGGGCACGATAATCAACAGGATCGCTGGCGAATCTGGGCAATCGCCAAAGTCTGTCAGCCTCGCCCTCCGCGCCGCAGGTATCCCCGGCCACCGCTTCCTTGACCAGGGGTCGCGGGGCAAGGGTGAAGGCTCCCACAACTACGTCATCTACGACGATTCCCGCGTCAGCGTTCTGAGCAAGGAGCAGCGGGCGACGAACAAGGCGGTGTCGAAGGTGGCAGGCGAACCCGTCACCCACGCCGTCGTCAAGGAGATGCCGCAGGCGGCCCGGAAGGAATCCTTCCTGCGCGCCTTCGCCAGCCAGCCCATCGACCAGTTGTTCCGCATCCCCTTCCATGTGGTCGGCGGGCTCGACCAGTTCGGGCGCTGGAAGGTCGGCAAGGCGATCAACGACCGCATCCGGTCGACCGTCATCGAGAAGCGGTTCGGCGAAGACGGCGCGCTCCGCTTCCTCAACCCGGCGCTGCATCGCATCCGCGCGGGCATGGTGGACCGCTATGGCCTGCCCGAGCAGTACGTCGAGCGCGACCGCCAGCGCGCCATCCAGGAGGGCCTGATCGCCGCCAAGGGCAAGGAGCATGTGGAGGCGCTCCTGCGCGCCGGGGTCAAGGGGCCCGAGGCGCGGGTGCTGCAATCCATCCTGACCGGCGAGACCGTGGATGACGCCGACATGCTGAAGCTGTCGGAGCCAATCCGCAGGGCAATCGACGATCTGGGCGCCGAAGCGGTCGAGCTTGGCCTGATCTCGCGCACCACCTACGAGCGGAACCGGGGCACCTACCTGCACCGGGTCTACGAGAAGCACGAACTGGACGACGGCGCGGTCTCCCGCTGGGCCGCCAATCTGGGCCGGTCCCGCCGCAAGCAGATCATCGGCAAGCAGTTCAAGGGCCGCGGGCTGTTCGAGCAGGTCGCCACCGCGAAGATATTCGAGGGGAACGAGGAATACCTTGGCGCCAGGCGCGGCGCCCCGCAGATGGGCGACAAGATCATCATCCTCGATCGCGTCACCAACGATGGCCAGGGCGAGTTGCTGGAGGGCGAGGCGAAGAAGCGCACCACCCGGCGCGTCTACTGGCCCGCCGACAAGCCGATCCCCGAGGCGCTGAAGGACTATCAGAACCGTGGCACCTTCGAGGTGCGCGCCGCGGGCAAGGCCACCACGACGCTCTGGCGCGACTTCACCAAGGAGGAACGCCTGCGCATGGGCGAGATCCTCGATGCGCGCTACACCATCGCCAAGACCTTCGCTCTGATGTCGCAAGACCTGGCGACGGGCCGGTTCTTCAAGGACATCGCGGAGAACGAGGAATGGTCCCGCGCGACGCCGCCCGCCGGGGCGAAGGTCGACGAGGAGGCGCATTTCCGAAGCGGGCTGAAACGCTTCTGGGTCGACCCGGAACTGGAATGGGTCAAGGTGCCGGATTCGAAGACCCCGAAGTCGGACACCTTCCGCTACGGCGCGCTGGCCGGGCGGTACGTCCGCGCCGACATCTGGCGCGACATGGAAGAGTTGCGCATCCTCCAATCCCCGACCTGGCTGAACCGGCTCAACACGCAATGGAAGCTGAACAAGACCGCGCGCAGCCCGGTCGTCCACACCAACAACGTGATGTCCAACTTCATGCTGATGGACATGGCCGACGTTCGGATGCCGGACCTGATCGAAGCGATCCGCGACATGGCGACTGGCGGCTTCTACTTCGAAGAGGCGAAGGCGTCCGGTGCGTTCGGCGCAGACATGGTGACGCAGGAAATCCGCGAGAACGTCCTGAAGCCGCTGCTGAAGGAGATGCGCGACCAGGCGCGCGGCGGCAAGGGCGGGCTGCAAGCCGAACTCGGACAGCTGGGCCGGGTGATGGATCGGCTTTACCGCGGGCTGAAGACGCTCGACCAGAAGATGCTGAACGCCTACCAGTTCGAGGATCAGGTGTTCCGCATGGCCACCTATCTGCGCCGCCGCCAGCAGGGGGCAACCGTGCAGGAGGCGGCGATCGAGGCGCGCGACCAGTTCATCAACTACGACATCCGGGCGCCGTGGATTAACGCGGCCCGCCGCACCCTCCTGCCGTTCCTGGCCTATTCCTACCGGGCAATCCCGAAAGTGGCGCAGACCGTTGCGGAACGCCCGTGGAAACTCGCCAAATACTTTGCGATCACGCAGGCGCTGAACATGGCGGCCTATGCTCTGGCGCCGTCCGGCGACGACGAAGAGGAGGAGCGCGGTTCGCTGTTCGATGGGGAGGACGGCGACACCTGGCTTCAGACCCCGCGCCTGATGCGGATGCCTTACCTGTCGAATGGAAACCCGGTGTTCCTTGACATCCGGCGCTGGGTTCCGGCCGGCGACGTGTTCGACACCCAGGGCGGCGACATCCCGGCGTGGATGCAGATCGGCGGGCCGCTGATCGCTGGCCTCGAGATGTACTTCAACAAGACGCTCTTCACCGGCGACGAGATCGTCAACGACCTGACGGACGACGTGGGCGAGCGGATGGCCAAGCGCGCTGACTTCGCCTGGAAGGCATGGATGCCTTCGGCGCCGTGGATCCCGAACTCATGGTATCAGGAGAAGATCGCGCGGGCTATCCGCGGCGAGGCCCTTCAGTGGGGCAGCAATGAGCCCTACAGCCTGGGCGAAGCGATCACCAGCTCGATCGGCATCAAGCTGAAGCCGAAGGACGTCGATGTCGGCTACCAGATTTGGGAGATCAAGTACAAACAGGTCGCCCGAGAACTGGACGCTCAGAAGAGCAGCCTGAAGCGCCAAAAGGAGCGGAAGCTGATCGACACCGAGACCTTCCAGAGGAACATGGACCGCCTCCGCGAGAAACGAGACGCGCTGGATGAAGAGCGCGCCTTGAGGCGCGGCAAGAGAAGCTAGGGCGACGCGGCGATCTGGTTGAGCAGAGCGCCGTTCGACACCAGCCAAAGTACGACAGCCGGGACGATTACCGCCGCCGCAAAGCGCGCGTGGTCTGCCCAGGGCTTGGCGATTTCTCTGGCCGCGGGGGCCAGAAGGTAAGCCACGGCGGCCGAGATCGCCATGAACGAAACCCCGTGAACCAGAACCTCGAAGAAACTCAAAACGGCGCGACCCCTGACGGTTTCGCCGGACCATAGCACGCGCAAGGAGACATTGCATCATGGCCGTCAAACCTTTCACCACCACCTTCCGCGCCGATGGCGTCCGCGTCCTGTTCTGGGAGGGCGTGACCGAGAACGATACATGCGCCCCTGTGATCCTGATGGGGCTGGAGGGCGCCGTGGGCGACCTTCAGGCGGTCGGCACCTTCGGCAGCGCGAGTGTGGCGCTGCAAGGGTCCAACGACCAGGCCACCTATGCGGCGCTGAACGACCAGAACGGCGATGCGATCGCGCTGAGCGCCGAAGGCGCCGCGGACTTCTCGACGGCGATGCTGCAGATCAGGCCGCACCCGACCGGTGGTTCCTCGCAAGACCTCGACCTCTACCTCTGCCTGCGCGAGGGCCGCTGATGCGCCGCCGCATCCGAAACGCCATCGCGCTGCTCAGGCGGCGCGGATGGCGGGTGTCGCGCGTCGACCAGATCATCACCGCCACCCTCGCGCCCGCTGGCACGCTCTACGACGGCGAGAACGCTGCGGGCGATCTGGCGGACCTCTCGACATATACCGACACGGCCAACTACGCCTCGACCGAAGGCACCATCGCCAGCGTTGAGTATCAGCGATACACGGGCGAAGATTGGGAGACGATCTCGACGGACACGGTGCTTTCGGCTGGCAACCAGCTGCGCATCCTCGTCACCGACAGCGCGGCAAACACCAGGGCATTCACGCTTCCCACCGTTCTCGCCATCGCCCCGGCGCAGTTCCAGACGGGCGACTGGTCGGTTGCAGACCTTGGCACGGGCGGTGCGCTGCGCGTTACCCTGTCCGCGATCCCCGACGACGGCGGCAGCGCCCTCACGGCCATCGAATACCAGGTGGACGGCGGCTCTTGGGCGACAAGCGGTCTGCTGGACCCCGGCACCTTTGACATTACCGGCCTGACCGATGACGTCGAGGTGGACATCGCCCTGCGCGCTGTCAACGCGGCGGGGAACGGCACGGCTTCCACGACCAAGGCGGCAACCCCGACGTCCAGCACGGCGGCGACCATCACCAGCGTGTCGGTGGGGGCTTACTCGGCGGGGGCCTATCCGATCACCATCGGGGCCACTGGACAGGAGGACGGGGATGACCTGTATTGGGTCATTGTCCCGGCGGCGGATGCGGCCCCTTCCGCGTCCGAGGTGGCGGCGGGGCAGGCCAGCGGCGGCGGAAGCCCGTCCGACAGCGGTTCTGGCGCATTCCCCGGCCCGTTCTCCGACACGGTGGTCGGCGGCATCGAGCGGGGCAGCTATGTCCTTTACGCGGTCATCGACAACGGCGATCTGTCCAATGTCGGGGCGTCGGATGCCTTCACCGTCGACACCGATGCGCCGACGCTCACCAGCCCGACGGCTTCGGAAAACACGGGCGACATCGACTGGTCCGTCACGTCCGACCAGGCCGAGGGCACCATCTACGCGGCGCTCTATGACAGCGGTGATGCAGAACCTTCTGCGTCCGACATCATCAATGGCACGGGCGACGTGATCGACACCGACAGCGATGCCAGCCCGGCGGCGGATGGTTCCAACGGCGGCACCTTCGCCACCCCGGCCAACGCCACCTACAAGGTGGCGATGGTGCATGTGGATGACTACGGGAACGTCTCGGCTGTCGTTTCGTCGGCGGAGGTGACACTTGGCTGGACCCCGCTCGACCTCGGGGCGAAGCTGATCGCCTGGTATGACCTGACGGACTTCGCCAACCTCTACCAGACCACCGACACCAGCACGCCCGTGACTACGGCGGGACAGTCGGTCAACCGGATCACCGACCTCTCCGGCAATGGCAACCACCTGACGACGGGGGTCTATGCAAGCTCTGGCAACGGCCTGTCCCTGACCGGCGCGCTGGACTTCAACGGCGCGGGCTTCACGACCGTGACGGCCCCGGTCAGCGACCTTACATCAACGATGGAAGCCTTTGCGCTGCTTGACTATGACGGTTGGACAAACTGGTGCCTTCTGGGCTACAACAACGGCGACAAGTTTGCAGGCCGCGCACAGAATGGAAATACAGGTGCCACCGAACTTGGTATCACCGGCACCATCGTTCACTCTGTCAACAATGTTGATCAGTCCTCCCCGAACAGAGACCAGTTGTTCGACGCGATAGCCGCAGAGACTCCCTACGTTCGTCAGCGGGCAAGGGGCATCGACCTCTCCGCTGTCACGCAGGCGCTCAGCCCTCTGTCCGTCGCGAACACGGGCATCCGCTACGGCGGCAACGTCCGCCAATACGTTCTCACCACCGCCCTGACATCCGGCGAAGCGGCGTCCCTCGATGCCTGGCTGGCCTCACAGGCATAAGGAGACACCATGCTCGATCTGAATTTCACCCTAGAGGATGCCTATGAGACCTCTATGTCCGCCACGGCAACGCAGGGCCGCGTGACGGAAATCGACTTGCAGGAGGCGGATATTGTCAGCGCCTCGGTCGCGGAGCAGCCCGCCTATGGGCACGCGGTCATCAACCCCGACAACAAGCTGGCGCTGGTCCTGTCGGGCACCGTCTCGACCTCTGACCTGACCATCCCCGTGCAGATCACGCACAGCGATGAAACGGTCGAGACCAAGACCGTCAACGTCACGGTCGCAAACGGCACCCAGGACAAGGGCTGGGGGATGGGCGACATCTACATGCTTGAGACCGACGGGAACACCCGAACGGTCATCGAACCGGGCCGGGCGCATCGCAAGGTCTATGTGTCCATGAGCGCAGACGCATGGTCGCGGCAAGACATTGCGACGGCAGAGGGCGTGTCCCTTGGTTCAGTTTCGGCCAACTTCCTCGCCGCCCGCCCCTTCTATGGTGGCTCTCCTGAGGAACCGCTTGACGACGACGCCGCCAACTGGCTGTTCGCCGCCCTGACGAATGGCAACAAACAGGACTCGACCTGGTGGCTGCTGGAGCGCGGGTATGAGTATCCAGAGTTCCTGAAGAAGGGAACCGGGCCGCACTATGTCTCGCAGATGCGTGGGGAAAGCCCGCTCCACCCTGTGCTTTTCGGGGCATGGGGCACCGGAGACCGTCCTGTCATCATCGAGGAGCTGGTGGTCAACGAGGGCCTGTCCAACGTCGTTTTCCAGAACGTCACCTTCGGCGTGGAAGCCGACTCAGGGGGCGGGCTGTCTGTAAAGAACAGCGACAATGTTCTTGTCGAGGGCTGCTATTTCAACAATTCGAAGTCCCTGTTCACGACCAGCAACGGGATCACCGCGCGACACGATGCCTTCGACAAGCGCCATCAGATGGCCCCGAAAAACCCGGCTATTTGGGTCGTAAGCGACGACCGGATCAATAGCTTCTTTTCGCAAGGAAACAATGGAATACTGGTCGAATACTGCTTTGGAGATCAGAACGGTTGGGAGGACGGATTCGACCCCGCGAGTGACGGTTCTTACCCACAGCCGCCGGGCGGCATGTCGCAGCAGAATTACTTCCAGGGCGACAACAGAGACCCCACGTTCCGGCGCAACTATGCCTCCAGGGCGGGTGGTTGCAACATCCAGCTTCGCTGCGGAGGGCTCATGGAAGAAAGCGCCCTGCTGGCAAGCAATTCCGGGAACAACTTCGGATGGGGGCACAATACCCCCCGCGAAGGCAATTACGCCATTCTTGACGGGGTGGTCATGTCCGGTGCGCTTTGGAAACTGGTCAACAGCGACGGCAACTGGGGCGCTGGCGGGTTCTATTGCAGCGGCTACTCTGGCACGATGAAAGACCTGATCGTTTGCCACGCTGCCGATCCGAACGATCCGGCGGACATTGCAGAGAAGGACACGGCGATGCCTTGGGAGTGGACGGACCCGCTTGTCTATCTGAACCAGGGTATCACCTATGTCCCGTTCTACAACGACGCCATCGCCTACAATTGGGGGATCAAGGCAAACGTCAACATCGACGGGCTGGATACAGAGGTGCTGGACACCCTGACCTATCAGAACTGGCTCAACACCAAACTCTCCACGACCGGATCGACCATCGCGGACGTGGCCCAATACTTCCGCGACATTACTTTGGCCGAGGGAAACATCTGGCCCGAACTGAAGGACTATCTGAACTTCGTGCTGACGGGCTTCGGGCGCGATCCTGTCGATACCAGGACGGTGCCGACGACCCTGAACTTCGTGCCGAAAGAGGCATTCGAAGGTGTGCGATGGGACAGCCGGAACAACTGGGATATTCGGCATTGCCCGATTGACGGGGACAGCCTCAACCTGCGCGGCAACAAGACGCGATCCGGTGGCATGGGGTCGCTTTCCATCGCCGCCCTGACTTTCGGCAAGGGTGGCTCGTTTTCGACAAACAGCGGCAAGCTGACCATCACCGGCACGATTGCCACGGCGGCGGGCGGAAACACCGTCACCATCACCCGCGCCGGGCAGGTATGGATCACGGACTATGCCGGGGCCAATGCGCTCGCGGTCAATGTCTCGTCGGGGCGTTTCGCCGTCCTGGGCGATGTAACCGGGCGGATCGACCTCGCGGTATCCGGCAGGGCCGAGGTGCTGCTGGCGACGGCGGATGGAGCGGACTACGCGGTCTCCAACCTGACCATCACCGGATCGACGGCATGGATCGGCTTCGACGGCGAGAATGCCGACGCCATGTCCGCGACGATGGGGCCTGTTTCGGTCCTGACCTTCGTGCCGGATGCCTCGGGGTTCAGCAAGGTGCAGGACTTCACCTCGGGGGCCTTCGCCGCATCTTCCGTGACTTCGGCCTTCGTGCTTGGCGGAACGCTGCACCTGGACCTGAGCACGATGCCTGCGAACGGCACCTATACGCTGATCGATGTGGATACCGTCTCGGGCAGCTTCGACACCGTGACGGCAACCGGCAACGGGTCGAAGGCGCTGACCATCGCCAGGACCGGCACCACCGTCACGGTCCAGATCGCAAACGGGGCCGGGACGATCACGAACGATACCTGAGCCGGCGCAGCCCGAGAAGGCCAAGCCCTGCCAGCAGCAGAACACTGCTGGCGGGGAGTGGCGCGATGATCGGTGTCATCTCGAAATAGGCGTCGGCAAGGCCGATATTCCACCGCAGTCCATCCTTGGTGACCCCGTCGCCAATTGAGAACTCCCTATCAAGAATTATCTTTTCGAAGGTGCAGGTTGTCGTGCAGTCCAGAGCCAAGCTCCCACGCCAACCAAAGTCGATATTGAAGCAGGGATATGGCCCAAAGTGGCATTCGGCAACGATCGGGAAATCTTCGATATTCGTAAACTCTATGGTGCCATAGAATTTTTGCCCGAAAAGCTCGCTGTAAGGGATAGACGTGCCGAAGATGCTATGCTGGTTCGTAATCTTCATCACGTCCGGAGTCGGCTGATTTGGTGGGTAAAAATCCACCCAATCTATATAGAACAGGTCGATGTTCGTCAGTCGAACCAAGACATCGAACTTCACGGCTGCAGCCTGCACGGACGTGGCGAAAAGAAGCGCGAACAGCGCGGCGAAAAACTTCATCTGTTAACCCCCCGGTTAAAACCCCGGGGAATGTGCACATGGCGCCGATTCGCATCAAGTTAAATTTTCGGGCGAGATCACGAACAACACTTGATCAAACCCGTCACCCAGATAATCGCGGCGACTGCAACCAGGCAGGCCAGCGCGATGAGCCAATCGGAAAGGGTCGGCCAGCGTGCGGGATCGCCGCCGTCCCAGAAATCGTCCGATCGATCGGGGGTATCCTCGTGTTCTGGGTCAGTCATTGGCTTTCCTTTCAAACAGTTAACGGAGCAAGGGAAAATGCAAACGACACCCAGCCCAAGCGCGGGCCCGGGTGTTCAGGCGGAGGGAGGCCATTGGTAAGGAAGTGGCGCGCCTCATGGCGGGGGCGGGTGGTGCCGCCGACCGCACAGGCTGACTCAGTCCCGAAGTCGTGTGACAACCGGCCTGTAACCCATTGATACGCAATGCGGGTGTTCGGGCGGACGCGTGACACGTCGCCATTGAAATCATTAAATAATTTGGCGGATTGGTAGGCCCGGAGGGATTTGAACCCCCAACCAAAGCGTTATGAGCGCTCTGCTCTAACCGTTGAGCTACAGGCCCGCCGGGCCGACTGATAGGGCATGGCCGCCGGAGGGGTCAAGCGGGCCGATCAGGTGAAGACCACGTCTCCTGCCATCAGCGCGCCGGGCGTGAGTCCGTCGAGGAACAGGCGGACGCCGTCGAACTCGAGTCGCAGGCCCTGGGCCGTACCGGCAATGTCGAGGTCGTCGAAGGAGGTCGCGCCCGTGAGGATTCGCAGGGTGTCGGATCCGCTGGTGAAATCGGTGATGTGGTCGGTGCCGCAGCCGCTTCGGAAGACAAAGGTGTCGCGGCCGCCGCCCCCCGTCGATGTATCGTTTCCGCCGCCGCCGTCGATCAGGTCGGCGCCGTTCCCGCCGCGCAGCGTGTCGGCCGCGCCACCGCCCATCAGGCGGTCGTTGTTGCGGCCGCCGTCGAGTTCGTCCGCGCCGCCGCGTCCGAACAGACGGTCGCCGCCCGCATGACCCCACATGCGGTCGCCGTCGGCCGAGCCGATCAGCCTGTCACCGCCCTCCAGGCCGCCGGCGATGCCTGCCTTCGTCAACCGCAGCGTGTCGCGCGCCGCCGATCCGAGCATGGGAGCATCGGTGTATTGGTCGTAGTCATCCGAGGCCGGAAGATAGGGAAAGACATCGTTGTCGCCGCAGAACTGGAGCCACTCGCCAATATCGAACGTTGCGGCATAGGCCTCGACCGAGAGGATCTGCTGCGCCTGGAAACGGGCCACCGCGTCCGAGAGCGCGTCCTGCGGGCCGCCCGGGCCTTCGTTGGCGAACTGGTTTTCCAGCAGGACGGCGTCGATCGCACCCAGGTAGTCCGCCCAAAGGCTGCCGTTCAGGTCGATGAAGCTGTCGAAGCCGATGTTGATGCCGCTGTTGACGGCGACGTAGGCGTTCGGGTTGATCGCGCGCACCGCGTCCGAGATGTCGATGACGAAGCGGATCATCTCCTGCGCCCATGCCGGGTCGTAGGCCCCGCCATACCAGCCCGCCTGGAAGTACTGGCCGACGTCATCGAGAAAGACGCCGTCGTAGCCCGCCTCGACGATTATTTCGGCGTAGCGGATGGTCTGGGCCTGCCACTGCCCATCGGTGTAATCGACGAGATAGGCGTCGGCGCCGGGAATGCCGTCGAAATCCACGGTTCCCCGGTTGTTCTTCAGCCAGTCCGGCGCGCTGGCGGTGACGGGACCGACGTCCTTTTCGAGGGGCGAGGTGTAATCGACATAGTTGCCTTGCCAGTAGCTGCGCTCGTGATCGGTGACAGCGACGTTGACATAGCCGATGACCGTCTTGCCGAGGGCATTCAGGGCGGCCAGTTCGGAGGGGCTGAGGTGGACGGGCGAGGGGCGGGTGCGATGGGTCTCGCCGGTTTCATAGATGATCAGGTCGGCCTGGGCACCCGAGAGCAGCGAGTAACCGGTGCGATCGTAGTCGATCAGGAAGGATTGCGGGGCGAGCATCGGAAACGGCCTTTTGAAAATGGAACAGGCGGGAGGCTAGAGCGAGCGGCACGGGCGCGGCAATCCGGTGATCCCCTGAATGTCTCGCCTCTGGCAGGCTGCGCCCGATTGCGCTAAGGCAGTCCGCGATCACCGGGGCGAAGGGAATCCAGGCATGAGCGAAGGCAGGAACGGCGTCACCTATGCCGACGCGGGGGTGGATATCGACGCGGGCAACGCGCTGGTGGAACGGATCAAGCCGGCGGCGAAGCGCACGAACCGGCCCGGAACGGTCAGCGGCCTGGGCGGCTTTGGCGCGCTGTTCGATCTGAAGGGCGCGGGATACAGCGATCCGATCCTTGTGGCCGCGACGGATGGTGTCGGCACCAAGCTGCGCATCGCCATCGACACCGGGCATGTCGCCACGGTCGGGATCGACCTGGTCGCCATGTGTGTGAACGACCTTGTCTGCCAGGGTGCGGAGCCACTGTTCTTCCTCGACTATTTCGCAACCGGAAAGCTGGAGACGGCGACGGCGGCGAGGATCATCGAGGGGATTGCCGAGGGCTGCGTGCAATCGGGTTGTGCGCTGATCGGGGGCGAGACCGCCGAGATGCCGGGGATGTATCCGCCGGGCGACTTCGACCTGGCCGGTTTCGCGGTTGGCGCGATGGAACGGGGTACGGACCTGCCGCAGGGCGTTCGGGACGGCGACGTGCTGCTCGGGCTTGCCAGCTCGGGCGTGCATTCCAACGGCTATTCGCTGGTGCGGCGGCTGGTGGAGATCTCGGGGCTGGGCTGGGAGGCCGATTGTCCGTTTGGCGAGGGTTCGCTGGGCGAGGCGCTGCTGACGCCGACGAAGCTCTATGTGCGGCCCGCTCTGGCGGCGATCCGGTCGGGGGGCGTTCATGCGCTGGCACATATCACCGGCGGCGGGCTGACGGAGAACCTGCCGCGCGTGCTGCCCGAGGGGCTGGGCGCCGAGATCGACTTGTCGGCCTGGCCTTTGCCGGGTGTCTTCGGCTGGATGGCGGGCGTGGGCGACATCGCCGAGCGCGAGATGCTGAAGACCTTCAACTGCGGGATCGGCATGATCGCCGTGGTCGCGGCGGACCGTGCGGAGGCGCTGGCCGAAGGGCTGGGCGAGGCAGTCTTCCGGATCGGGACGGTGACGGCAGGGCAGGGTGTCCGCTATCGCGGGGCGCTTCTGACGTGAAGCGTGTTGCCATCCTGCTGTCGGGGGGCGGGTCGAACATGGTCGCGCTGGCCGAGAGCATGACCGGCGACCATCCGGCGCGGCCCTGCCTGGTTCTGTCGAACGATGCGGGGGCGGGCGGTCTGGCCAAGGCGCGCGCGCGCGGAATCGCCACTGCGGCGGTCGACCACAGGGCGTTCGGGGGAAATCGGTCGGCCTTCGAGGACGAGCTGATGAAGCCGTTGCTCGAGGCAGGCGCGGATATCGTCTGTCTCGCCGGGTTCATGCGCGTGCTGACGGATGGTTTCGTCTCGCGCTGGCAGGGGCGGATGCTGAACATCCATCCGTCGTTGTTGCCGAAATACAAGGGCTTGCACACACACTTGCGGGCGCTGGAGGCGGGCGACAGCGAGCATGGCTGCACTGTCCACGAGGTGACGGCGCGGCTGGACGACGGGCCGATCCTGGGGCAGGCGCGGGTGCCGGTTCTGGAGGGCGATACGCCCGAGGGTCTGGCGGCGCGGGTACTGGTCCAGGAGCACCGCTTGTATCCTGCGGTACTGCGGCGCTTCGCTGAGGGCGATCGCAGGATGCTGCGGCTGGACTGATCCTGGCCGACGCTGAGGATTGTCTGCAATCGGACGGTCGTCTTGGGCGGCGTTCAACGTTTCCTTTACGGGTTGAGCGGAAAAAACCGAAAGCCCTGCCGAAGGAGATTTCCGCCATGCCGTTCCGTTCGTTGCTCTTGACCGTCCTCTGTGTCGCGTTCCTGCCGCTTGCACAGCCCGCGCCCGCTGCCGAGCCTCCCAAAAGCGGGCTGGACGCGCGGCGGCAGATCAACCTCGCGGGTCGACAGAGGATGCTGTCACAGCAGATTGTGCTGATGCTCTGTATGGCCCACCAGGGTGTCCGCAAGGCCGAGACGTCGGAACAGGCGCTTGCTGCCATTGCCGAATTCGACCGCGTTCTGAACGGGTTGCGTTTTGGGAACGATCAGCTGGGTCTTCCGATGGAAACGAATCGCGACGTGCTGAAGGCGCTGGCGCAGATCGAACGGCTCTGGCCGCGGTTCCGGGGGGTGTCCCAGGCCGTCGCGCGCGGCGCGGGGGGATTGGACGAGGTGCGGCAGGCGGCGCCGGAGATCCTGCGCCTGTCGAATGAGGCGGTCCTGGCGCTGGTGGCACATGAAAAGGTCGGCGGCGATGCCGCGTTGAACCACACGATCGACATCGCCGGGCGTCAGCGCATGTTGCTGATGAAGATGACGATGGAGGCCTGCTTGGTGACAACCGGCCTCAATCCCGAAGAAGACAAGGCGCGGGCGGCGAAGACGATGGAACTGTTCCGCAGCAGTCTCGACAACCTTCGCAAGGGCGATGCGGGCTCGAATATCATCGAGCCGCCGATGTGGGAAGTCGACGCGATGCTGGAGGTTGTCGAGGAGGGGTGGATGGCGCTGGAGCCTTCGCTGGCGACTCAGCTTGGCGCCGGGGGCACAGACGTCAGGGCCCTTGGCGCGTTGCTGGATCAGGCGATGAAAGCCATGGCCGACATGAACGAGGCGGTCTGGATGTACGAGAACATCTGAACCGTTCGTGCTGTCCGGGACTTTTCGTGGCGACGAGGCTTCCGCAGGGCCGATCGCCCTTGCAGAAGCGGCGCTGGACACATAGAAGGCCCCAAATTTGCCAGCCGCGCGGTGCCTGCCGGGCGGCCAAACCTATGGGGATTACCGATGCAGGTCACCGAGACTCTGAACGAAGGTCTGAAGCGCGGCTACTCGATCACCGTCACCGCCGCGGAGCTTGCCGCGAAGGTCGACGAGAAGCTGGCCGAGGCGCGGCCCGAGATCGAGATGAAGGGCTTTCGCAAGGGCAAGGTGCCGATGCCGCTGCTGAAGAAGCAGTTCGGCCCCCGCCTGCTGGGCGAGGCGATGCAGGAGAGCATCGACGGCGCGATGAACAAGCACTTCGAGGAAAGCGGCCAGCGCCCGGCGATGCAGCCCGAGGTCAAGATGAGCAACGAGGACTGGAAGGAAGGCGACGACGTCCAGGTCGAGCTGTCCTACGAGGCGCTGCCGGAGATCCCGGAGGTCGACCTCAAGTCGGTGTCGCTCGAGAAGCTGGTGGTCAAGGCGCAGGACGCCGATATCGACGAGGCGCTGGGCAATCTCGCCGACACCGCCAAGGAATACGAGACCAAGGACGGCGCGGCGGAAGACGGCGACCAGGTGGTGATGGACTTCGTCGGCAAGATCGACGGCGAAGCGTTCGAGGGCGGCTCGGCCGAGGATTACCCGCTGGTGCTGGGGTCGAACAGCTTCATCCCCGGTTTCGAGTCGCAGCTGGTGGGCGTGAAAGCCGGTGAGGAAAAGGCCGTTACGGTCAGCTTCCCCGAGGACTACCAGGCCAAGAACCTGGCGGGCAAGGAAGCGGTTTTCGACTGCACGATCAAGGACGTCAAGGGCGCCAAGGCGGCGGAGATCGACGACGAACTGGCCAAGAAGTTCGGCGCGGACGACCTGTCGGCGCTCAAGGCCCAGATCGGCGAGCGGCTGGAGGCGGAATACAGCGGTGCCTCGCGCGCGGTGATGAAGCGCGGGCTGCTGGATGCGCTGGACAAGCTGGTGACCTTCGACCTCCCGCCCAGCCTGGTGGACGCCGAAGCCGGGCAGATCGCGCATCAGCTGTGGCACGAGGAGAACGAGCACGTTCACGGCCACGACCACCCCGAGATCGAGCCGACGGACGAACACAAGGCGCTGGCCGAGCGCCGCGTGCGCCTTGGGTTGCTGCTGGCCGAGATCGGCCGCAAGGCCGAGGTGCAGGTGAGCGACGCGGAATTCACCCAGGCGGTGATGAACCAGGCGCGGCAGTATCGCGGGCAGGAGCGGGCCTTCTTCGAGTTCGTGCAGAAGAATCCGCAGATGCAGCAGCAGATCCGCGCGCCGCTGTTCGAGGACAAGGTCGTCGACTACATCTTTGAACTGGCGACGGTTTCCGACAAGGAAGCCAGCAAGGACGACCTGCAGAAGGCCGTCGAGGCGCTGGACGAGGCGTGATCCTCGCCTGATCCGAGTTTGATAGGGCCGCCCGGTGAGGCGGCCCTTTTCTTTTCAGATGGTTACAGCGCGATGCGGAAGCGGGCGAAGCCGTCGGGGCCTTCGCCCGCCGGTTCGATCTTCACGCCGCTGACGCTGTCGGCATAGGCGGCGGCCTTGGGGCCGGTGTCGAACAGGACGGTGGTGCCGGGCAGCGGGGCAAAGGACCAGTTGGCGTCGGCCCTGGGTCCGATGGTGCCTTTCTCCACGATATAGCGCACGATGACGTCGCGGTTGGTGTCGGGCGCCTCGAAGATCACCGTGTCGCCCATCGCGCCGGGGAACTTGCCGCCGCCGGAGGCGCGGTAGTTGTTGGTGGCGATGACGAATTTCGCCGCCGGGTCAATCGGGGCGCCGTTGAACTGGAGGTTGTTGATGCGGTTGGCGTCGGGGTTCACCAGCTCTCCCTTGGAATCGAACTTCGAGGGTTGCGACAGGTCGATCTGGTAGGTCACGCCGTCGATGACGTCGAAGTTGTAGGAGGGGAACTCGGCGTTCAGCAGCAGCTGGTCGGCTTTTCCGGGTTCCACCTGGTTGAACATGCCCGCCGAGCGTTCGAGCCAGTCCTTGACCTGCGCGCCGGTGACAAGCACGGCACGGACGGTGTTGGGGTAGAGGTAGAGGTCCGAGACGTTCTTGATCGCCACGTCGCCGACGGGCACGTCGGTGTAGTAGTCGGGTCCACCG
This sequence comes from Pseudooceanicola sp., assembly GCA_020441135.1. Lineage (GTDB taxonomy): Bacteria > Pseudomonadota > Alphaproteobacteria > Rhodobacterales > Rhodobacteraceae > Seohaeicola_A. The sequence continues at coordinate 2,656 of JAGRMS010000200.1, read as the reverse complement.
CGTCCGCCAGCCTTGAAGGGGGCGGCGGCCGAGAGGATGGGCAGGCCTTCGTATTCGGTGCCCTTCATCATCTGCTCGATGTACCAGGTCTGGGCGATCGACACGATCTGGACCGAGGGATCGTCGGCGACCAGCGCGAAGTAGCTGTACAGCGGCGCGTCGGTCTTGCCGACGGCGCGGCGGACGTAGGCCAGAGTCGCCTCGTGTTCGCGGCGGACCGAGTCGAGCACGGCGGCATCGTCCTCGACCAGTGCCGTGATGCTGCGGTCTTCGTTGCGCTTTGAGATGGGACGCGCCTCGGCGGTGTGGCCTGTCACGCGCCAGGTATTGCCGTCGCGTTCGAGCATGAGGTCGATCAGGCCGAGATGGCTGCCCCAGAAACCGCCCATGGTGGCGGGTTTGCCGTGGATCGTGCCCTTTACCGCGTCCACGGCGGCAAAATCCTTGTAGGTGGAGGAGGGGAAGACGAGGTGCGAGTGGCCGGTGAGGATGGCGTCGATGCCGTCGACAGCGGCGAGCGGGGTCGCGGCGTTCTCCATGCCTTCGCTTTCCTGCGCGTCCCCGATGCCGGAATGGCAGAGGGCGATGACGATGTCGGCCCCCTTCTCCTTCATCTCGGGCACCCAGGCGCGGGCGGTCTGGACAATGTCGCGGGTCTGGACGTTGCCTTCGAGGTGGCGGCGGTCCCAGTTCATGATCTGCGGCGGGACAAAGCCGATGAGGCCGATCCGGATCGGGTGCGCGGCGCCTGCGCCGTCGGTCAGGGTTCGGTCGAGAATGACGTAGGGCGGGATCAGGGGCGTGTCGGCGGTCGGCGCCGCGCCGGCGGCCTTGACGACGTTGGCGGAGACCACCGGGAACTGCGCCCCGGCCAGCGCCTTCATCAGGAAATCGAGTCCGTAGTTGAATTCGTGGTTGCCAAGGGTAGAGGCTTCGATCCCGATGGTGTTCATCGCGGAGATGACGGGGTGCATGTCGCCGTCCTTCATGCC